>JBFLJZ010000024.1:0-8279 GCA_040882925.1 Desulfuromonadales bacterium | reverse complement strand
TGTTACAAAACGTCCATGTTTTCAATTGCCGATCCGAGCGGTTTTCGGCTTTCCGGGTCCCGTTGAAGCGTAATCCGTTGCTGATCGGCGGAGTGCTGATTGCCCAGAGCCTGCATATCCTGGTCATGCAATGGCCATTCATGCAAAGGGTGCTCGGGGTTGCACCGGTGACCTTCAATACATGGCTCAGCCTGTTGGCTTTGGCCGGTTTTCTGCTGGTGGTCATGGAAATCTTCAAACATCTTCGCCAGCGTTAAACGACTGGCTAATTATGCAACTCGAGGAGCCGTATCACCCATGTCGAATGATCCGCGCCAGCCAATTCTGAATGTCATTGATACGCTTGCCGAAGGTTATTTAAAAGGCAAGGTGAAAACGATCAAGCTTGCGATGATCTCGCTGCTCTCCGGTGGGCACCTGTTGCTTGAGGATATCCCCGGACTCGGTAAGACCACGCTGGCGTTGGCTCTCGCTCATGCATTGGGACTGTCCTTCGGCAGGATCCAGTGTACCAGTGACCTGCTGCCATCGGACATCACCGGCCTTTCGATCTATGATCGCAACAAGAACCGGTTCAATTTCATGGAAGGGCCGGTCTTCAACAACTTGGTCCTGGCCGATGAAATCAACCGGGCGATGCCGAAAACCCAGAGTGCCCTGCTCGAAGCGATGGAAGAACACAGGGTGACAATCGAAGGGAAAACCTACCGTTTGCCCGATCCTTTCATGGTGATTGCCACGCAAAACCCGGTCGAGCAGGTCGGCACCTACCCGCTGCCGGAATCACAACTCGATCGCTTTCTGATTACGACCGGAATCGGTTACCCGCCGGCAGCGATGGAAAAAAAGATTATCCAGACCGGCAGCATCAGAGAGGGTATCCGGGAAATAAAGCCCCTTCTGAAGATTGAAGAACTACAGCAGGCACGTGAGACGATCAGCCGAGAGGTGACACTCTCTGACAAAATCACGGATTACATCTACGGACTTATTGCTGCCACCCGGGAGCACCAGATGCTGTTGGCGGGGATTTCTACCCGTGGCGGTATCGGCCTGGCATCTGCGGCACGCACCCTGGCTTTTCTTGAGGGTCGAGACCACGTTATTCCGGAGGATGTCAAGGCATTGTTCGTTCCGGTCTGTGCACATCGACTGATTATGCGACCGGAGAACGAAACGATTGATCGCAAGGAGTTATTGCAATCGCTGCTCGACGAAATACCCGTTCCTTTGGCCTGACCCTGACCCGGGCCGGGGTTCTCTATATCATTATCACCCTGCTGCTTGGCTTCGCCGCCGTTAATACCGGCAACAACCTGATCTACCTGGTTGTCTCGGCCCTGCTGGGTTTTATGGCGATCTCCGGAATTCTGGGCAAGTGGAACTTGTCCAGTATCAGGGTCAGCTGCACGCCTCCCGATGAGGTCTACGATGGCCTGCCGACCATGTTCAGTATCAACCTCGAAAACCACAGGCGCTGGATGCCTGCCTTTCTACTCGAGGTTGCCCTGGATGAACAGGTCATTCTCTTTCCTCTGGTCGACCCCGGCCAATCCAGGAGCAAGAGTCTCCAGATTGTCCTGCAGGGTCGCGGCTTGCAGCGCATGGCGAATGTAACAATCCGGTCCCGTTTTCCGATTAATTTCTTTATCCGACGAATAACCATACCAACTGACCGCGAGGTGACGGTGTTCCCCCGGCCATTGCCCTGTGGAGATCTTCACGTGCCTGCCCCCGGCGGGACGCGGGGAGTGCACCAGAGCTGGCAGAAGGGTCAGGATGGTGATGTCAGCCGGATCAGTGATTATGTCGGCGGTGAACCCCTTAAGCTGATTCACTGGAAATTGACGGCCCGGCACGATCGTCTCAAGGTGAAGGAGCTTTCCGCCTCAACTGAGACGCCCGTCATTATCGACCTGGAGGCGATCCCTGCCAGTGGTGTCGAACAACGCCTCAGCTTCGGCGCTTACCTGATCACCCATCTGTTGCGCGCCGGTCGTCCCGTTGGTCTTAAGGTCGGCTCGATGGAGATATCGCCTGAATCAACCCGGCAACACAAGCTGCTGCTGCTGAAGGCACTCGCGCTTTATGGTACGGATTAAGTCCCTCATCAACATATTGAGCACGATCGTCGCCATATTGGCTCTCGCCCCGGTCATCCCCTACCTTGGAACGGGAATCACCGTGGTTGCCTGTGCTGGGGTTGTCGCCGGAGCCTGGTGTGATCGTCGGGAACACTATCCTATGCATGGTGCCGCCGCAACGGTTGTGTCAATCATTGCAATCGGCTTCTATGCCATGCAGGTCAGCTGGGTCGATGTAGCGACCCCGGTCACCCAGGCCCTGATTGCCCTGCTGGTCATCAGGTTGCTCACTCCAAAAGAGTCCCGCGACTATCTGCAAATTTTTGTGCTGGGGCTTTTTGTCCTGGCGGGGTCATCACTGGTCAGTCTCGACCTTGGCCTTGGCTTCGGCTTTCTGACTTACCTCGTGCTGTTGATCTTTGCCGTTATCCTGGGGCTTGTCTTGTTAACCGTCTATGAAACAGACAAACGCATGGCAATGCCCCGGCAGGATCTTTACAAGCTGATCAGGGTCAGTCTGATCATGCCGTTGGTCGCGCTGGCCCTGATGGTGGTGTTCTTCTTTGTCCTGCCGCGGACCCGTCAGCCGATGTGGAACTTTCTCAATCCCGGGAGCTCAACAAAGTCAGGTCTGGCAGAGAGTGTTGACCCGGGAAGTTACGCGCGCATCTCATCGAACGATGATTTGGCATTTCGCGCCGAAATGGAGGAGCTGGCCCCGGAAGACCTTTATTGGCGGGCCATGGTGCTCAATAGGCCCGATGGCCAGAGTTGGATTCGGGTGCCGCCTCCGCGAGAAAAAGCCCGGCCGGTTAACAGCAGCCGATCTGTCGAGACGAAAATCTTTGCCGATTCCAGTAACGACCAATACCTGTTCACACTTGATTATCCGACAATGCTATCGGGGCTTAAATATCGACGTCATGACGACTCGGTATTTATGGCGAGCAGACGACTTGATCGGCCTTACCAGCTTCAGATGGTGAGTCATGTAGGCGCAGAACTTGCTGTCACAGGGCCAATAGATGAAGCGTTTTATCTGGCTCTGCCGACTCGAATCTCTACGAGGATGATGCAATTAGCTACCGGGATCACCAATGAAGACGCTAGCCGCCAAGAGCGGATTCACCGTCTGGCGAACTTTTTCCGCACGCAACAGCTGGTCTATGCTCAGGATGACCTCCCCAGTGGCGCAGATGCCATCGATGCATTCCTGTTTGACAAAAAAAGAGGATATTGCGAGTTTTTTGCCTCTGCATATATCACTTTGGCAAGATTGTCAGGCATTCCGTCCCGTCTTGTCGGTGGTTACCTGGGAGGAGAGTTCAATGCTTTCGGTGGTTATTATCTGGTGAAGGAAGATAACGCCCATGTCTGGGTCGAGATCCTTACGGATGACAACCGCTGGGTTCGTGTCGATCCCAGCCAGTGGGCGATTAATGCGGAGGCGGCTTTGCATGAGCGCAGGGCAGCAAAGTTAAGTGCTCTGCAGCAGTTAATCGATAACTTGAACTATCAATGGACACAGGGAGTCCTATTGTTTGATTTTTATCGACAACTGGACTTTTTGCGTGAAACAAGAAGCACGTTTCGCAAGTTGCGTTCCCCGGACGTTGAGCTGCGATATCTCTTTTGGGTGGGCCCTATTCTGATTTGTTTTGCCCTTGGCTACGTTCTTACCCGCAGGAAAAAGCTTTCTCCGGAGGCTCGCTTTGTCGAGGAGCTGAGAATGCGACTGCGCAGGCGCTACGGCGATGATGCCGTTTCACCAGCCAGTGGTCTCGAGGAGCTTGGTGAGCGGCTTGATAACGAAGCTGCCCGGCAGTTTGCAAAGATTTACCAAGGTGCGGTCTTTCGGAACCGTTCACTGAATGCCGCAGAGCGGCAACGATTAAAAGAGCTGCTGAGAGAGATTTAAAACTAGACCGATTTGCTGCGGCGTCTCCGGCGGGGTCTCCGGCGAGTACGCCGGCTTGCGTCCCTGGCAGGTTGATGGGATGTCTCGTCACGTGCATGCAGTGCCTTCTGCCAGGTTGCCAGCAAGACCCTGTCACCACTGCTGGCCTCTGTCCACAGGCGAAACATGTCCAGTGCCAGAGGTGTTCCCGGGTTGAGCAGAAAACGCTTCTGCCCGCGGTGGCCCAGGCCACGGGCGAAACGGTAACACCCGACCAGCAGTTCGCGTGCCTGGTGGCGCAGGCCATGAGACAGGCGGAAATGGGTGCAATACGGGGTCAGAAGGTGTCCGGCAGACTGCACGACCTCATTGATCGGCAGTGACGCCTTGACCGGGCATTTCTGCCAGAAGTGATCGATAAAGAGAGCGGCGAGGATCATCGCTTCATCGACTTTGCCACGTTTTCGAAAGTACCGGTTGAGTTCCTGCAGCAGCCTGAAGGTTGTCTTCCCCGGTGTATAACCGCCCATCATCGGCTGCATCAGTTGCAGAGATTGGGCTTTTTGCAACACTTCGGCACCGACGCCGTGGCGGAAAAGCTCCAGCAGCTCCTCGCGAATCCTGGCCGTCGCTGCTTCGGCAATCAACGGAGCCTGTCCGGTAATTGCCGCAAGCGTGTTATCGTCGAGAGAAAAGTCGAGACGTGCGCTGAACTCAAGCGCGCGCAGCATGCGCACCGGGTCTTCATCAAAGCGGGTCTTCGGTTCGCCGATCACGCGGAGCCTTCGATCTTCGAGGTCGTCGAGCCCGCCGACATGGTCGATGATCGAAAAGTCGGCAATGTCGTAAAACAGGGCGTTAATGGTAAAGTCGCGACGGAAAGCGTCTTCCCGGGGGGTGCCGAACTGGTTCTGCATGAAAAACCCCTGTTCATCGGGGTCTTCGGGGAATTCGTCGGGCCTGGGATGGCGGCGGAAGGTCGCGACTTCTATAATCTGGTCGCGGCCGAACCTGATGTGGGCCAGCCGGAACCGGCGTCCGACCAGGAAACAGTTGCGGAACAGTTGCTTGACCTGCTGCGGAGTCGCGTCGGTGCCGATATCGAAATCTTTCGGCGTCCTGTCCAATAACAGGTCCCGGACGCTGCCGCCGACCAGGTAGGCTTTGTAGCCGTGGCGATGCAGCCGGTAAAGCACCTTGAGAGTGTTCTCGTCGATCCGGCGACGGGATATCTTGTGCTCTGCACGGGACAGCACCCTCGCTGTTTGGTTGTCTGCTTTTGAGGCTGGTGAAGAAATAGACATCTGCTCCGGGACATTTTGTTTGATCGATTGTGCGATCGTCAGGTCAACACTGTATAGCAGATTTCCAGGCGTGAGGAAAGCTCGGCAGCAATACGGATTGTCAAGATGCAGGTGATCCGGTTATAACAAGCCCTGGACTTGTCAGATTTATGCCTCAGCCCCGGAGAAAGATGTCTCGGTCATGAATCTTCTGGTTATCCTCGGGCCGACGGCCTCGGGAAAAACTCATCTGGCCGTGCAGGCCGCCCGGCAGCTCAACGGTGAAATCCTCTCCGCCGATTCACGCCAGGTTTACCGCGGCCTGGATATCGGCAGTGGCAAAGATCTGGCAGAGTACGGTACGACACCCTATCATCTCATCGATATTGTTGATCCCGGCTGCGAATTCAGTCTGTTCGACTTTGTCCAGGAGTTCAAGCGCGTTTATTGCGAGGTCGTCAGCCGCATGCGCCTGCCGGTCCTCGCCGGAGGGACGGGACTTTATCTTGATGCCGTCCTGCGCGGCTACCAACTGGTGCAGGTCGGAGAAAACCTGTCCTTGCGGCAAGAGCTTGAACAGCTTGAGGTTGCCGCTCTCGTTGAGCGTCTGCGCAGGCTGCGTCCTGAGCTGCACAATACCACCGACCTGACTGATCGAGAACGTCTGACCAGGGCAATCGAGATTGCTGAAGGTGAAAGGCAGCCTGCCGCCGAGGCGATCGAGCTGCCGGACCTGTCGCCGCGGGTTTTCGGCCTGCGCTGGCAAAGAGACAGACTACGCCAGCGAATTACCCTGAGACTCCGGCAACGCCTGGACAACGGCATGATCGAAGAAGTCGAAAGCCTCCACGCGGCTGGCGTTGCCTGGGAAACGCTCGATAATTTCGGACTTGAGTACCGCTTTGTCGCCCGCTACCTGCAAGGGCTGATCAATCGCAACGACCTTTTCCAGAAACTCAACAGCGCCATCCACCAGTTTGCCAAGCGCCAGGACACCTGGTTCAGGCGCATGCAGCGACTGGGGGTTGATATCTGTTGGCTTGATGCTGAAAAAGACCCCGTCGCGGCACTCCTTGCAGACTGCCAGGATGTGGTTAAATGAGCGCACCGCCTGTTGCCGCACAACGATATCTTGACCGACACGGAATCAAGGGCCCCTGGCAGCTGGCCGGTGAAGCCCGGCCGGGTTTTCTGGGCGCGGTTGTGATCCCGTCGCTTGCCGAAGGTGGACGACTCTTTGCAACCTTGCGCTCTCTGGCCGCGAACCCCGCCGCATGGAATAATCGCTTTCTGGTCGTGGTGGTCTGCAACCATAGCCAGGCGGTAGACCGACAAGACCGGCTGCAGAATGAACTCGACCTTGCCCGTTTGACTGACTATGCACAAGGGTCTGACCTCAACCTGGTTTGGATTGATGCCGTCAGCCCCGACCTGGAAGTGCCGGCAAATCGGGCGGGGGTCGGTTTCGCAAGGAAACTCGGCATGGACCTGGCTTTACAGTATCTCGACTGGTCCACAGATCCTTTGCTGGTCTGCCTCGATGCCGATACCCTGGTCGAAGACAATTATCTGCAGGCCGTCGGTCGGCATTTTCTATGGTCCTCCAAGGGTGCTGCAGTGTTGCCGTATCGCCACCAGCCGGGTGTCGACTCAAAGCAGCAGGCCGCTATTGACCGCTATGAGCTTTTCCTGCGCAGTTATGTCTACGGCTTGCGCCTGGCCGGCTCCCCATACGCCTTCAATACGGTTGGCAGCGCCATGGCCTGCCGGGCATCCTCGTACGTGCGCTGCGGGGGCATGAACTGCCGCAAGGCCGGTGAGGATTTTTATTTTCTGCAGAAGCTGGCCAAAACGGACGGCATAGATCTTCTGTCCGGCACGATCGTGCACCCGGAACCGCGTGTTTCAGAACGGGTCCCTTTCGGCACCGGACGCAGCATGGCCCGGCTCCTCGCCGGTGACAGAAGGGGTGTGCTTTTCTATCCGGCGGCAACCTTTCGCATTCTGTCCGACTGGTTGCAGCTTGTCGAATGCAACATGACTGCTGACCCTGAAAAAATTCTTTTTCTTGCTCATCAGACATCGCCGGTTCTGGCAGACTATCTCGCACAACTCGACTGGCGATCGGCCTGGCCGAGGATACAGAAGACACACCGGTGCAGCATCCGCCTGCAGCAGGCATTTCACGTCTGGTTCGACGGTTTCAGGACGCTGCGTCTGATTCACCTGCTGTGCGAAACCGAGTTTGGGCGTGGTGAACCGGAGGAGATCCTGCCGGATTACTTCACCTGGGAAGGGCGTTCCGCGCCGGCCTCTTTGGCTGCGATGTTGGAAGTCTTGCGTGTCGCCGACAAGGCAGTACTTGACAAACGATCGAAAATCTAAAAAGCTGTGCTATGATGCAGGGCACGCAATCGATCCTGCCCATTTCCCTGAGAGAATAAGAGGATGCCGATGAACGAACCTGACTACCCCGAGTATGAAGTGGAACAAAAGAGCCAGCGGCTTGCGACTCGGGTCCCTCTGATCGTCGAGAAAATCCCGGTTGAAGACGGCCAGAAAAGCTTTTTCGGCTATGCCAAGAATATCAGCCGGGGGGGGCTTTTCATTGCTACGGTAAAGCCGCGTGAGGTCGGTGAAGAATTCACGATTGAGTTGACGCTGCCACTCGCTCCCAGGCATTCAATCCGATGTCGCTCTGAGGTGATTTGGAAACGCCACTTTAAGAAAAAAGATCGCCACGAGCCGGGGATGGGGCTGCGCTTTCTTGACCTTTCTGACGCGGATAGTGATAAGATAAACCGCTGGGTGGAAGAACAGTCAGAAAAGCAGGAAGAATAGTCCGGACAGGCTGAGCCTGAGTAATTGATCGGCATTGCAATGGTCGAATGGGCGGTTGACTAGGCCTTGAAAGGAGAGCAAAATGAACCAGGAGCCGAGTCTGCTAGATGCCATCAAGCAGGCAATCCAGACCGAAAAAGATGTCATGGATTTCTATCTCAAGGCAGCGACGCT
>JBFLJZ010000023.1:0-6016 GCA_040882925.1 Desulfuromonadales bacterium | reverse complement strand
CTAAAGAACCTCGACGTCGAAATGGCGCAACATATTGACCAGCAGGATCAATGGCAGTCCGATCAGGCTGGTGTAATCGTTGCCGACCATTTTTTCCATCAGGGCGATGCCAAGCCCTTCTATTTTGAATGACCCCGCGCAGTCGACCGGATTTTCCTTGTCCACATAATGCTTGATCTGCGCCTCGGTCAATTCGCGCATCGACACTGTGAAGGTCTCGAATTCGGTGGCGCTGTCGCCGCTGGCGCTGTCATGGATCGCCAGGCCGGTATAGAACGTGTGTTTGCGCCCCTGCATTTCCATCAGCTGTTGAACTGCGTTGTCCGCTGTTCCCGGTTTACCGAGGACGCGGTGTCGGGCATCGACGAACACCTGGTCTGCACCTATGATCAGGGCGTCAGCATACTTGTCAGCAATGCTTTTTGCCTTCTGCAGGGCCTGGTGTTTGACCAGCAACTCCGCGGAAACGCTGGTATCCATATGCTCTTGGTAAAGCGGCGCAGCAACATGAAAATTCAGTTCGAGTTGACGCATCAATTGCATGCGATAAGGGCTGGTCGAGGCGAGGACTATGGTACGCATGGAGACCTTCCGGCAAGAGATAATGTGTTCTCCTTTTTACCTCAACCGGAAAATAGAATCAATCAGCTGGCACAGGATCTCCATAGGGATTGAGTTTCTAAAACCAGAGACGTGCCAGATGTGCCACTATTGGCATGTGGCTGGTCGCGCCGCGAACAGAAAAAGGGCATCTCGCGAACAGATTCCAGCAAACTCTCTTCGAGCATTGTCAGACCACAGCGATCGATAAACTCCTGGAAACCGCAGCCACCGAGCCATGCGTCGGCGAAGGTCACTGATTCGCTGCGCCCGATTTCTACCAGCACCTCGCCTTCATAACAACCGTCGCCGACTGTGCCGGAAAATCGCATGCCACGTCCCTCCCGTTCAGCAGAGTGGATATCAAAATAAATTGCACTACCGTTGTTTCCTGTCGTTCCGATGTAGATCATAATGACCTCCCTCAAAGGTTATGATGACATTCTAACGAGCCTTGAGACAGGATATGTCACAAACATCGGTGCGAGTGCCGCGGAACGAGGAACGCGCAAGACTATATCCAAAACAAACAGCAGAGATAAGACAGGAGAGTCATCAGACAACTAGAATAACCTGGGTTCAGCCTGTCGCGTCCTGCGTCCCGCATATCTCGTCCCGGAGTCTCAGGCCTTGCTCAAGCCCTGCGTAGAATCGGGCCTTCAGCTCCTCAGGCTCGAGCAGCTGGACATGAGGCAGGTATGAGAAGAGCCAGCTGAGGATCTCCTTTTCACCGCTGGCGGCAAAAGCAAGAGTGACCGAGCCGTCTTCCTCTTCGATTATTTTCTGGCTGGGGTGCCAGATTCGTTCACGAATCAGGTGGCTGACCTCGGCAGAGAAACGAACCCTGACCGTAAATTCACCTTCATCGATCAAACCGAACGCCGAACCGGTCAGATCGCTGGCGGCAAAATCCTCCGGCACGTCGAAGCGGTCTTTGAGAACCTCGACCTGCTCAATCCGGTCAACCAGAAAGAGTCTCAATGCTTTCCGGTTATGTGCGTAACCGCCCAGGTAGAGAGCGCCCTCATAAAACAAAAGGGTATACGGATCGAATTCATAGTTCTCGGTGGTTCGTCGAGCCGGCGTGTAAGCCAGCTTGATGCGATACTGGTAGAGCAGTGCCCGACGCAGCTTTTTGAGAAGGTCCTGTTTGGCAGCATAGTCACGCTCACCCTGGAATTTCGGTGATGCCGTCTCGGCAATTCGTTCCAGATGCGCGACACTGCGTGGCGGTAGGCCCGAATGGATGCGGTTGAAAATGGCATCGAGGTCATCCTGGAACGGCGTTCCCTGCAAAAATCCAAGCTGCCCGCGGCACAGGTAAAGTGTCATGAGTTCTTCGAGAGAGAATGTTATCGGGGGAATTTTCTTGAAGCCGGTGATAAAGCGATAGACCGTCTGCCCGCCCTCTTCCGGTTCGGATACGAGCGGGTAACCGGCATCCCGGATTGCGTCCAGGTCACGATAGACCGTCCTACGGGTGACACCGCACTCTTCTGCCAGTTCATCCACAGTGGCCCCGTAACGGACCTCGAGAATGCGAATCACATCGTGCAGACGCGCTGCCTGGCTATATTTTTTGGCCGGCTTGCCGGGTTTACTCGTCGAGTTATTCATTTGTCTTTCTCCGTACCACAGTTCGATATCACTGACCAGATGACAATATCACACTGGACGTGAACGGCTGAATACACTCGGGCATGAGAAGTTGCGTTCGGTGGCTAAACTTGCCAAGCAAGCGAATGGTGACATGTGGAATCTTTAAGAGTTGTCAAGACGACGGGTTCGTCGCCCTACTATTTGCTTGAAACGCATTGCATCGACCAGGGGCCGCTACGGAGGCCTTTGGTCAGTCAACATCTCCGGAGCAACCTCCCGGACTCTGTCCAGGAAGAATTGCCAGTCTTCATGGCTATGGTTGTTTTGAATATCAGAAGACTGTCTGGCGAAAGCGATCCGTTTTGCAACTTTCCCGAAACGGCCCCGGTCAGCAATTTCGAACGAGTCGGCCGGTTGGCGGTCCTCCGGTGTGGTACAGCGACATTTGCAATAGATATCGCAAGTCAGGATCTGGTCTCGCTGCTCGAGGACACGGGTCCTGGCCGCAGCAAACAATTCCGGGTGAAGAGTCTTCAGGTAACGCAGCCCCATCATAGCACTATGAAACGTATTGTCACAGGGATGGAAGAGTCCGGTATAATCCCTGACAGCCCGCTTGACGATTTTTTCCTCCCAGGCAATATCTTTCGGCAGTTTTAACGCTTTTTTGTGCCCCTTGGCTGCGGAATACTCGCTTTCGTCGAACAGCTCCGGTGCGGGGTAATCAAGAAGTTCGAGATCATATTGCTCGAAATCTTCAAGCAGTTCGGGACAGGCTTGTTCCATTGCCTCGAGAAACTGTTGCGCCCGGTACTTCTCCTTGGGTTTGCCGACCCTGAGGATGATCCTTTCCAGCGCTATTCTCTGGCGTATTCGATAAGCCCAGACCGATTCACGGGCAGTCAGCGTTGCAACGGGTTTTGTCATCGACCAACTCCAGCAGAACCATCAAACCGGATATTCCACCATGCAGGCTAAAGCAGTGATTGTTCTGCAAAAGAGTATCACAATAATTTCTTTTGAGAAATGGATACGCTATCAGTCGAGGTGTTGTTATAAGATCTCCAGCGTTTTTGACCCCTCGAATAAAGAGCTGAAGAGCGAAAAAAGCTGTTAGAAAGCGATTACTTGTCTGACCGCTGAGCACTGTTTGACTATAAATCACCGTGAGCTCTGCGTTCAATTGTCTCGGCAGACCTGTTACCAGAGCCCGAAGAGCCGACCACTAAAGTCAACTGGAACCGTCAGCGAGTTCATCTTGCCTGCGGCGGATTGTGTTTGAACCGGAAACGACTGGCCAGTGTACATTCAGCGTTTATGTCATTGTAATGGTACTATATGGCTCACAACAATCATATTTATGATACAATTATCCGGAACTTAAGGAGGATTCGACAGTCCAATGAACGATACAGGAGACAATACTCCCTTTCCTTAAAAGAACTTAAACGAGAACATTTCTAGTCCGCGAAAGCGGTTCAGGAGACGTGCATGTTTCAAAAGCTCACGAGGCTGTTCGTGATGGTTTTGATGCTTGGTATAACCGGTTGCGACTCGGAAATAAACCGTTCTCCGGCCGATGCGCTGGGCATTGCGGCGAATCTCAGAAGCATGATGACACTTGACCCCGCCGCGATATCAGAGAGCCTCACTGGCGGCATCATGCGCAATGTCTGCGAACCCCTGCTGGTGCTCAACGAGGAAGATACCAAAGAAGTGCTGCCCGGCATCGCTGAACATTGGTCGGTCAACGAAGACTTCTCCAGTTATACATTCCATATCAAGCCGAACCTGACCTTCCCATCCGGCAACCCGGTCACGGCACATGACGTGGCCTGGTCGATGCACCGCAGCCTCCAGCTGAACCTCACGAGCTCTAAACTTCTCAAGGAATGGGGCTTTAACAAGGACAACATTGGTGATCTGGTTCGCGTCATCGATGACCTGATCCTGGAGATACGACCGCCGAAAAAATATTCTCCCTCTCTGTTTCTCTATGCCTTGGCCGACTACAGGTCCACCCATGCTCTGGACAGGGTGGAAGTGCTCTCTCATGAGGTCGACGGTGACCTCGGCAACGGCTGGCTGACGCGCAATACGGCCTGCTACGGCCCGTTCAGGGTCCATACCTGGCGCGCCCAGGATGTGCTCATCCTCGAGCGAAACGAAGGATGGAAACGCCGGGAAAATCCAATCCGACGCGTGGTGCTGCGACACATCCCCGAGCCGGGCACGCAACGCCTGATGCTGGAGAAGGGCGATATCGATCTCGCCAAGAACCTTGACCCCTCGGATCTGGATGCCATTGAAGAGAACCCGAACACATACCTGAAGCGGACACCCACGTTCAGTACTATCTACATGGCTTTCAACCGGGACACGCCGGCCTTTGCAGACCCGCGCGTTATCGAAGCGATGCATTACCTGATCGATTACGATGCCGTGGCTCGCACGATACTGAACAAGGCGGCGATCGTACGCGAATCACCGGTACCGCTAGGGATGTTCGGGGCGCTTCCCGAGAGTTACACCCCCTATGCGCTGAATATTGACAAAGCGAGGAATTTGTTGCGTGAAGCAGGTGTAGCGGAGGGGTTCACCTTCGAACTGCTGTCCTCCAATTCCACACCATATTCAGACATCGCCCAGCATTTCCAGCAGAATCTTCTCAGGGCCGGGGTGGAGGCGAAGATCACCACCCTCTCGAGCGGGCATCTCTTCACAAAGGCTAGAGCCAGGAATTTCCAGGCCTACATCGGCGGTTACGGCTTCAACTACCCTGATGCCAATAATGTGATGCTTCGCTTCGGCTACAACCCGAAAAGTTCCGAGGACAATTCGGTCTCCGTGGCGTGGCGTACCGGCTGGTATCCGGGCGAATGGTTCAATGCCACCGTGATGAAAGCGCAGACCGAGCCCGACATCTTCAAACGCGAGGAACTCTACCATGAACTGCAGCGCTACCACATGGAGAACGCCCCGATCATCTTCCTCTTCCAACGCCTGGGGGTTAAGGCGCTCAGCCGCAATGTGGAGAGTATCAAGGCGAATGCGATCACCCTTTCATACGCATCGGCGGTAAAAAAACCATGACACGCCCCACGCAAGATCCGGAACTGAGCAGCCCCGAGGTCAAAATGAAATCTGGGAGATCACATCTTGTCATCGCGATGATCGAGATACGACGCGTATCGGTGACAGTCCTCCTGACACTTCTTGTTCTGTTGGCAGTGACCTTCTTTCTCGGCAGGGTCATGCCCACCGACCCGGTTTTGGCGCTGATCGGAGAACAGGCGGATGAGTCGACCTACCAGACGGTTTATGAGCAGCTCGGCCTGGACAAACCCCTGATCGTGCAATTCGGCATCTATATCAAAGACATCGCGACCGGCAACTTCGGCATCGCTCGGACCACCGGCAACCCCGTGATCGTCGACATAGGGCGGGTCGTACCCGCCACGGTTGAACTGGCAACACTCTCACTTATCCTCGGGGTGATCGCCGGTGTGCCGCTCGGCACTATCGCCGCCGTAAAGCGCAACTCAGCCTGGGATCACATCGTGCGCTTTTTTTCTCTGCTCGGCCATTCGATACCGAACTTCTGGTTGTGCATGATGGCGTTGGTGGTCTTCTACGCAATGCTGGGCTGGATTGGCGGCTCAGGGAGGGTGTCGATTTTTTATATCGACACAGTAGATCCGGTGACAGGTTCTATTTTGATCGACTCGATCATCGCCCGGAATTGGAATGTGTTCGGCAATGCCTTGCGACACGTGATCATGCCTGCGCTCATCCTCGCCAGTGGTTCGATGGCATT
>JBFLJZ010000166.1:0-11032 GCA_040882925.1 Desulfuromonadales bacterium | reverse complement strand
TGTCCCTTGACCAGGGTATTCAAACCGTCGATGGTTGAAAATCCGGTCTCGATGAACTCGACCGGATGGGCACGTGCCACCGGGTTGATCGGTTCACCAAGCACCGGCAGACGGAATTCGGGAATGAACATCGGCAGCCCGTCGCGTGGCCTGAAAGAGCCGTCGAAAACCCGTCCGAGCACTCCCGGGCCAAGCGGCACGCGCATCACCGCATCAGTAAAGCTGACCCTGGTGTTGTGGGTATCCAGGCCCTGGGTTCCGCCGAAGACCTGGATCAGCACCTGCTCACCGGAGATTTTCAGGACTTCGCCGCTCAGGTTTCGTCCATCCGGGGCTTCGATGCGCACCAGCTCACCGAGGCGGGCGGCAAAGACCCGGTCGAGGAACAGCAGCGGCCCGCGTATGGCGCTGACCGAACGGTATTGATGTTCAGCCAGACGCATCGTCGGCCTCCTTGAGCAGGTCATCGAGCAGGGACCCTTCCTCCAGGCCCGTTTTGAGCCGCTCGTGTTCGGCAATCAGTGCGGTTATCTGTTCCAGGGTGCTTTGCGGCGGTGCATAGGCATCATCAGTAAAGCTGTTCTGACAGAGGAAATCGAGGCGTATTTTTTCCGCCGTTCGCATCAACAAACGGTCGGCATCCTGCAGTCCCTCCATGCCGACCACTTCGGCTATCTCCCGCAATGCTTCTTCGCGCTGCAGGATATCGCGACAGCGACCTTGCAGCCGCGCCCACTCTTTATGCTGCTCGGTGAAATGTGCCAAGGCGGTATCGCTGTACAGCGAGTAGCTCTGGGTCCAGTTGATCGCCGGGAAATGCCTGCGGTGGGCAAGCTGCGTGTCAAGCAGGTAGAGAGCTCCGGCGACGCGCAGGCACGCCTGGGTGACCGGTTCGGCGAAGTCCGCACCGGGTGGCGATACGGCGAGAATCATGCTTAAAGAGCCCCTGGCACCGGTGACCGTTTCGACCACCCCGGCGCGTTCGATAAAGCCGGAAAGCCGGGAGCCGAGATAGGTCGGATAGCCATCCTCGCCGGGCATTTCTTCGAGGGCCGCGGAGATCTCACGCAGGGCCTCTGCCCATCGCGACAGGCTGTCGGCAAGGAACAGCACGTCAAGGCCCATGTCACGGTAATACTCAGCCATGCTCACCGCGGTGAAGATCGATGACTCGCGCGCCGCGACCGGCATGTTTGAGGTGTTGGCGACGATGATCGTCCGCTCCATCAACGGCCGGTCGCTGCGCGGGTCCTGCAGTTCGTAGAATTCGTCAAGCAGGCCGGCCATTTCGTTGCCGCGCTCACCGCAGCCGACATAGACGACCACATCAACATCGGCAAACTTGGCGATCGTTTGTTCGAGCACGGTCTTGCCGGTGCCGAACCCGCCGGGAACGATGGACACCCCGCCCTTGAGCATCGGAAAAAGAAAATCGAGACAGCGCTGTCCCGTGACCAGCGGTGTTGCCGGCGGCAGCTTGCATCGGACCGGTCGTGCCTTGCGGACCGGCCAGCTGTGCCAGCCGAACAGCGGTTGACCATCCTCGAATTGTGCCGCCGGTTGTTCAAGTTGCAGGGAGCCGGTATGCAGTTGCGCCAGCCTGCCACTCTGCGGCGACAGCAGCAGGTGATCGATGTGACCTTCCTGGACTTTGCCGAAGGCTTCGCCGGGTTCCAGAACATCGCCTGTCGCACATGCAGGATTGAACTCCCAGCGACGGCTGCAGTCGAGCGGAAAAAGGTCTTGCCCACTGGAGATGAAATCACCGCTTATCTCCTGCAACTTGTCAAGTGGGCGTTGCAGCCCGTCGAACACGCCGCCGAGCAGCCCCGGGCCAAGCTGCACCGTCAAAGGCCCCTGTGCGGATTTGACCGGCTCACCGATGCCGAGGCCACGGTTGTCTTCAAAAACCTGGACCGTGGCGATACCGCCTTCCAGACGGACCACCTCACCGGTCAGCCGATTGATCCCGACAAACACCCGGTCGCCGATTTTCAGATCTGGCAAATCGACGCACACTGTGGCGCCGCTGATACTGGTGACCTTGCCGTTCACGACTGCAGCCTCACATGATAACCGAGCGCCCTCTGCACCAGGCGCTGCAATTCATCGACCGGCGGGGCGCGCCTGCCCGCCGGCGCCGGCAGGGTGACCAGGACGCCAGGCCAGCGGTCGGTCAACTCGCGTAGCCGGACCGGGTCGATCTTTGCCAGCAGCCGGCTATCGGCGACAATGACGCCGATGCCAGGGTCGGCAAAGGCCTTTTGAAGTTTTTCCATCGCCCGTTCAGGATCCAGGCTCCACTGGCGGACACCGGTCAGGGCAAACCCCGGGGCACTATCTTTTGCCGTCATGAAAAGGATCTCTTTCATAGCAGCAGGACCTCCTCGAACAACTCTTCCCGATCTTCGGCCAGGCTCTTGCGGAGCATCTGGTTATGTGCTGCCAACTGGCTTTTCCAGAGATATTCGATAATCACCGCCAGGCCGAGGGGATCGCGACCGGCTTGTCGCAAAAGACGCGTCAGACCGTTTATCAGGGCCTGTTCCATGTTGACGGCTTGCAGGCTTCTGCCAGCCCCTCCTGCCAGTTGTTTGACTTGAACGGCAAGACGGTCTTCATCACGGGCGGCCCAGGTCCGGGCCAGAGACTCGACGGGGATCTTGCCGCCGGGTGTCAGTCGAGGGGCCTGGCTGACCTGCCAGCGCCAGAATTTCCTGACCACCAGGCAATTGCGCATATCGATCAGGTAACCCAGGGTCCGGGCGACTATACTCTTGCCGGAACGGTTCAGACCATGTTCCAGGATACCGCTGGCAAGTTGTTGTTCAACTCCGCCTGGACCTTGGCTGCGCCAGTTTGCGGCCAAACCGGTGACAAACGGATAATGTCCTGCCAGGGCCGATTCGAGCCTGACAACGGTGGTCTCAGGGTCAGGCGCCATGATCAAATCCTGCAATGGCTTGGCGAGCAGCGCATTCTGCATGATCGCGGCAGGCAGGGCTTGCTCAGCCAGGAGGTAGCGCAGGGCCAATATCAGGTTGCGCATGGCCAGCAGATCGAAAAACGGGCGCAGACTCTTGCGCAGCTGCTTGTTGAGGCGCCGGTACACCCAGTTTGCGATCTCTCCCGGAGCGGCTTCGAGATCCTGCTTGGCCGCCAGGTCGATGGCCGAACGACGACTGCGAAGACGGGCCAGCAGGGCGTCTGTCGGCAGTTCAGCCGGTGATGTCATGGCAAGCAGTTGCATCGTTGTCAACCCGTTCACGAAGGTCCTTCATCAGGTTCGGCAACAGGTCCGGCCAGGCCCTTGACAGGCGGCAGGAGACCGAGTTGTCGATGCGGACCGTACCCTTTTCGTCGGTGACGACCAGTCCCCCATCGATGGCCTCGTCACACTCGATGGCTGCTGCAGGAAATGCCTGTCGGGCGAAATCCAGGTCTTTAGGATGAACCGTGAGATTCGTCCATGGATATTCCGGTAGCTCGCGGCATAGAGCTTGCCAGATCTCGTGACGCGACGTGCCGACCATTTCGCCCAGCACCCTGCCTGCCATCTCCAGCAGGCGCAGTTCCATAACAGCCTCCGCGTGCAGCCTGTATCCAGTCGCCCTCGCCCGTGCCTCGAGCAGCAGGTTGTTGCGCAGTCTTGCTTCTTCAACCTGTAGTGAACGTCCGGTCGCGTCGTGCAGATGCTCGAGTTCGGCGCTGATCTCCTTGCGGCGTTTTTCGACCGCCGCCTCGGCTTGCTGCCAGAATTCGCGCGCACGCGCCTCGCCATCTTGCCGCAGGGCTGTTTTAAGCTCCGATACGCCCATAATCTACAACATCAGCAGGATCATTGCGGCAACCACGAAGCCGAGGATCACCATGGTTTCCGGTATGGCGACCATGATAATGATGGCCCCGGTCAGTTCCGGTTTTTCAGCCAGCGTGCCGGCGCCTGCCGCACCGATCCGCGACTGGGCCCAGGCCGTGGCCAAGGCCGGCAGACCAACGGCAAGTGCGGCGGCAAATGCGAGCCAGATTTTTTCTTCCATGTGCACCTCCTTGTTCAGGGTCGCCTCATCAAGGGTGAGGCTTCTGCCAGGGCTCGAAGCGACGTCCGCCCAGGTCGAGAAACTTGCTGAAAAATTCCACGTAATGCAGGCGTAATGAATGCACCGTGGGGGCAAACACCCCCAGCAGCAGGTTGAATGCGTGCAGGATTCCGGCAACCAGGATGCCGACCATGATGTCACCGGTCATGCCGCCCAGCCGGTTGGCGACCACGGCGAGCAGAATCGAGCAGAAACCGATCGCCATGATCCGGACATAGGAAATGATGTTGCCCATGGTTTTAAGCAGTTCGAGCGGCGCCAGCAGGCCCTCGGCGGCGATCAGGACCGGCATCAGGATGCCGATGCCGATCAACAGCGGGCCGGTGGACAGCCAGGATTGCGGGTAGAACCAGCCGACCAGTGCCAGCACCGCCAGGATGACGGCAACCAGCATGGCCAGCTTGAGCAATGCTTTGCGCGGCTGGTGACGGCGCAGTTCCGTTAGCGCGCCGAGGGTTATGCCGAGCAGGACATGTGCGACGCCTACCGTTAGCGAAAAGACGATCATCGGCACGACGGCCTTGCCGCGATCGAACCAGACCGGATGCAGGTCCAGCCAGGTTTCGCCGAGGTCACCGAAAAACTCGCCGTACAGCACACCGAAAACCAGCGCATACAAAGCCGCGATACCGAGCACTTTGCCGATATCGCTGGTCAGCGTCCGTGGCGGAAAGTGCCTGGCCAGGAAGAAAGCCAGCACCAGCAGGATCATGCCGTAACCGATGTCGCCGAGGATCATGCCGAACAGGACGGGAAAGAACAGGCCAATCAGGGGTGTCGGATCGTAGGATGAATACTTCGGCAGGGGCAGCAGGCGCGAGAAAATTTCAAACGGCGCAAAATAGCCGGGATTGCGCAGCACGACAGGAACCTGGTCGAGATCTTCATCAAGGATCATCTGCTGCTCGAGGACGACCCGCCCGGCAAAAGCACGGGTCAGGTCGTCGATCAGCGGTTTGACTTCATCATTGGCCATCCAGCCCTGGATGATGAAGCAAAGTTGAGTCGTGTAGGCTGTCGCTGTGGCACGGTAAAGGGCCAGTCGTTCTTCGAGCCAGGCGAAAGCCCGCCGATAAATCGGCCGCCAGCGCCGTGACATCTCCAGCAACCGGGCCTCGAACTGACTGCATTTGCCGAGTTGTATCTTCAGTCGATCTTGCAGCGCCGTGATGCGTTGCGGCAGCGGCAGGTCGGCAAGCTCTTCGGGAAGCGCAAGCTCCGGCACCTTTTCATCGGTCAGGGTCTCGCGCAGACTGTCGGCAATTTTGCTGTCCGTCGCAATCAGGCCGACCAGGTCGCCATCCGCAGTCGTCGCGCTGCTGGTATAACATCTTCCCCGGGTGCGCTCCTGGAGCAGGGTGTCCAGTTTTTGCAACTGCCGGTTATCGCGTATCGTTACACCGAAAAGCTCCAGGTTGGAATTTTTCGGCAGATCTTTCAGCAGGGGTTCAAGAGCCTCCCAGAAGTGCAGATCGTGCTGGAGGGCTTCAGCGTTCCTGCGGCATTCATTGAGAGTGCTGATCTGATCCCTTGCACTGGCAAGATGTTGATCGACGAGTTCATCGAGCAGTGCCATGACCGGCAATGGCTGCAATGGCGAAATACCGTTGTCGGTTTCCGGGAGCAATTCCAGGAGAGTCATGATGCGTTCCTGCAAATCCTGGAAAAAACTGCGCTCCCGCAGTTCATTCTCATCGAGGACCAGGGTCTGCAAGCGCTCATCCTCGGTCAGGTCAACCCGCTCCATGAGTTGTGGGTCCGGCTGAAAGATACCCCGGTTATGCAGGAGGTCCAAGGTGCTGAGAAGGTCCTGTTTGGGGCCGACGATTTCAACCTTGGCCATGCGGATGATCATGATCACCCCCCGGCAGGACAACTGCCAGATGACGCTTCAAGACGTTTTCTAAAGTGGTCTCCTCCAACGTTTCCAGACGTTGACACCAATCTTTTGCCGCTGTTTCCAGGCCTGCTCCTTCGCGCAGCAATGCGGCTTTTTTCTCCCTCAGAACCTGCTCGCGCTGCTCCTCTGTTGCGGATCGTTCTGCAACCAGAAACGTTTCGAGGGCCGCCAATTCGCGTTTCTGCCATTGCTCGGCACGGGCCTGTTCCGAAGCAACTTTGGCCTGAACCTGTTTTTCCAGTTGAATGATATTTTCCAGCAACCCGTCAGTCATGACTAACCATGTGTTGTTTTTAATAAAACCAGTATATCAGAGTGATGGTTGTTTGCATTTCTCCTGCTGCAGGAGCGATGTTGCGGGTAATCGTTTGAAGTACGTGACCTTGCTCGAAAATTATGCTAAATTACGGCAATTAATTCAGGATGATAGAGTTGGGATTTCAATAGACGCCCGGGGGCTGTTTTGTCTACTGATGTTCATCTGTTGAAAACGCTGGAACGGCGCAACCGCGAGCTTGAAGTTCTCATCGAGATCGGCAAGGCTCTGACGTCGACGGTCGATCTGAAAGACATCCTGGCGGAGATCATGGACCACGTCGGTCATCTGCTGAAGACGCAGGCCTGGTCCCTGCTGCTGCGGAATGAGGAGACCGGAGACCTGACCTTTGAAATTGCGGTCTCTCCGGCCGCGGAAAATATCAAGGGCATGAAGGTCGCTGCCGGCCAGGGAATTGCCGGCTGGGTCGCCGAGCATGGCGAACCGCTGGTGATTGCCGACGTCAGTGAAGATGAGCGCTTTTCCGATCAGTTTGACAAAGCGTCTTCTTTTATCACCCAGTCGGTCCTCTGCGTGCCGGTTCGCAGCAAGGACCGCATCCTCGGCGTTATTGAGCTGGTAAACGGCCCGAATGAAAGGATTTTCCGGGAAGCCGACCTGCAGATTCTCTCCACCATTGCCGATTACGCGGCGATCGCCATCGAAAATGCCCGTAACTTCATGCGGATCAGCGAACTAGTTATCACTGACGATCTGACCGGGCTCTACAACGGCCGTTATCTGCACACCCTGATCGACGAGGAGATCGAACGGGTCCGTCGTTTCGGCGGCAAGCTGTCGCTGATCTTCATTGACCTCGATTTCTTCAAAAAGGTTAATGACACCTGCGGACATATGGTGGGTAGCCGCACGCTCAGCGAGGTCGGCAGATTGATCAAAGGCAACATCCGCAAGATTTGCAAGGCCGCCCGTTACGGTGGTGACGAGTTCGTCATCGTGCTGCCGAACACCGGCAAGCGTGGTGCCATGACAGTGGCAACCAAGCTCTGTGAACTGTTTCGCGAATACGACTTCCTTGATGACAACGATGTTTCTTTCAGGCTGACGGCCAGCTTTGGCATTGCCACCTTCCCCGATGATGCGGATTCGAAAGATGGCTTGATCCGACTCGCCGACCAGGCAATGTATCATGTCAAGGAATCGACGCGGAACGCCGTTATGTCGGCTTGACCCTCTACCACGACTGCCAAGGCGGAGGGCACCGATGGCTCATCGTACACCTCGTGCAAATTACCAGAGACTCGTCAGCCGTCTGAATCTCTTCCCCCAGGGGGCACCGCCCTCCGAACTGCTTTACCAGATACTGAGTTTGCTCTTTTCCGCTGATGAAGCCGAGTTGGTCGCTGCTTTGCCGATCAAACCGTTTACTGCCGAGCAGGCGGCCAGGAACTGGAAGGTCCCAGTTGCCGAGGCGGAAAAGATCCTCCAGCGCCTGGCCGGGCGTGCCCTGCTGGTTGATATCAGGGGCAAGGAAAAAACCGAGTATGTCATGCCGCCGCCCATGGCCGGCTTTTTCGAATTCGCCCTGATGCGGACCCGGGGTGATATCGATCAGAAGCTGCTCAGTGAACTCTACGAGCAGTACATCACGGTCGAAGATGATTTTATCCGGCAGCTTTTTTTGACCGGCAACACCCAGCTGGGGCGGGTGTTCGTCCTTGAGGATGCGGTCAGCAGCGAACATGCTTTACATGTGCTTGACTACGAAAGGGCAACGCAGGTCATCGAAGCCGCTGAAGATATCGGTGTCGGCCTCTGCTATTGCCGACACAAGCGCGAGCACCAGGGCAAGGCGTGCGACGCCGAAGTAAATATCTGCATGACGTTCAACACGGTCGCGGCGTCACTGATCCGCAGCGAATATGCCCGTCGGATTGACCGCAGCGAATGCATAGAGCTACTGCACAAGGCATGGCAACAGAACCTGGTGCAGTTCGGTGAAAATGTCCGGAATGGTGTCAACTTTATCTGCAACTGTTGTCCCTGTTGCTGTGAGGCGATGCTGGCCGCCCAGCGCTTCGGCCACGAGCACCCGGTGCATACGAGCAATTTCATCGCCAGGGTGGAGAGCAACTGCAGCGGTTGTGGTGTGTGCCTTAACTTCTGCCCGGTCCGGGTCATTTCGCTGGAGCCTGAACAGGCTGACGGCTCGGGGCGCAAACGGGCGGTGATCGACGAGGAGTTATGTCTGGGTTGCGGTGTCTGTGTCCGCAATTGCAAAATCAAAGCCCTGACCATGCAGGCCCGGCAGAAGCGTGTTCTGACACCGGTTAACTCAAGTCACAAGGCGGTCTTGATGGCCATTGAAAGGGGCAAGCTGCAGAACCTGATTTTCGACAACCAGCTGCTTTGGAGTCATCGGGCTCTGGCAGCGATGCTCGGGGTGATTCTGAAGCTGCCCCCGGTCAAGCGGGTTCTGGCCAGTGAACAGATCGGTTCGCGCTACCTGGGCAAGCTCTGCGAGTGGTATGACGGCTGACGGTTTGAAACAGCCGGGTCGGCGAAAGGGTTCCCTGCTTGTTCAAGGATATTGCCGGCCACCCTTTACCTGAATAACCGGTCAATCAGTTCCCGGTATTTTCTTTCGATAATATGCCGGCGCTTCTTGAAAGTATTCGTCAACTCCTCGCCGACCTTGAATTCGTGGTTAAGGAAATCGATCTTTTGCAATTTTTCGTAGGGTTTGAAGCCGTTTTTCGGCTGCAAGACCCGGTTGATCTCGTTCTTGACCCGGTCGCGCAGGGCCATGTCTTGTTGCAAGGACTCAGCCTCGCCGGTTCTCTGGTTGAACCGTTCGCCGACAAAGTCTTTCAGCTTGTCCCAGTCGGGTACGATCAGGGCTGCCAGCCCTTTGCGGTCCTGGCCGACCAGGACCGCATCACTGACGAAGGGCAACTGGCCAATCGCCCCCTCGATCCGTGACGGGTCGATATTTTCACCGCTGGCGAGGACGATGATTTCTTTCGAGCGACCGGTCAGCAGCAGTTCACCACCGATCGTCAGCTTGCCGAGGTCTCCGGTCCGAAAGAAGCCGTCCGCCGTAAAGGCCCTGCGGTTCTCTTCGTCGTTATTGTAATAGCCAGGAAAGACCTGCGGCCCGCGGACCTCTATTTCTCCCTCCACGCCCGGTTCAACTTCGCGGCCATGATCATCGACCAGGCGTAGCTCGGTTCCGGTGATCGGCGGCCCCAATGTGCCATGCATCTCGCTGTTGTAGCCGCGGCCGGCAATCGCCGGCGCGCATTCGGTCATGCCGTAGGCGTTGGCTATACGGATGCCGATCGCATCGATCCAGTTTTCCAGGTACCCGGGCAGAGACCCGCCGCCGCTCACGGCCATCCTCAGTCGGCCACCGAACTTTTCGTGCAGCGGCGCCAGCTTCTTTTGCGCCAGCGTAAAGGGCAGGAACAGAACTGCCAGCAGGGCCAGGGCCTGAAGCTTTTCCCCGACCCGGCTGATTCGACTGCTTGCCGAATATCGTGGCAGGTGGCCACGCAGCTGGCGCTGTGCGCGGCGATAAAGGGTAGAAATCCTGATCAACAGGTTAAACACGGGCAGGGCTCGCTTGCCCCGTCCGGCAACGGTTGCAATGACTTTGTTGTAGAGCGATTCCCAGAGTCTCGGCACCGTCGCCACCAGGGTCGGTCGATAGGTGACCAGGTCATTGGCGAAGCTTTTCAGGCCGGAGTAGACGATGCAGCTGCCGCAGCTCAGGGCGAGCAGCTCCAGGGTCCTTTCAAAGATATGCCAGCTGGGCAGAATCGAGACCCAAAGGTCCTGCTCCGTGAGACCGACAAGTGGCGGCAGGGTTTCAGTGTTGTAGAGGATATTCTGGTGATTCAGCATCACGCCCTTGGGCGTGCCGGTGGTCCCTGAGGTGTAAATGATCGTGACCAGGTCGCGTTGGGTAATCTCCGCCACTTTGCGGTCAAAGCGCGCGAAGCTTTCCTGACTCAGGGTCCGGTCTTTGAGGATATCATTGTAGGTATAGATGCGGCTGAACAGGGAGTGCTTCTCGTTGCCCTCGATGAGGAACACGGTTTTTATCTTTTTGCGGGCACTGAGCATGTCCTGGTGACGGTTAAGCAGGCTGTCTGTTTCGACGATTATGAACGAACACTCGGCATGATCAATGATGTACTCGAGTTCCCGGGTCGGGGTCTCGCTGCCGCGGGGCACGCTGACGGCGCCCAGGGCCATCAGCGCAAGGTCGGTGACAATCCAGGCGTAGCGGTTGTCTGACAAAAGCAGGACGTGGCTGCCACGGGTGATTTTGCGATCTTCAAAAGCCCTGGCAAGGAGGATCACGTCTTCCCGCAATTTGGCGTAGTCGACGGTCAGCTCCTGGTCGCCTGCCCGGTAGATGAAGGCCGGGCGTTCGGCGAACCTGCGACAGGTCTCCATGATCGCCGCGATCACCGATTTGCTATGAGGCTGCCAGTCGCTTGCAGGAGTCATCCGCTTATCCTCTCAGAATCGTTGTTCTCAATCAGCGGCGTCTGCCAATTCTGAGCAGCCAGCTGGCCAACGCCGGCAGCAGAAGCAGGGCACCGAGCATGTTGAGCAGGAACATGAAAGTCAGCAGGATCCCCATGTCGGCCTGGAATTGCAGCGGCGAGAAGATCCAGGTCGTCGTCACGATCGCCAGGGTGATGCCGGTGACCAGGACACCGTTGCCGGTGACCTTGAGAGTCT
>JBFLJZ010000165.1:0-4727 GCA_040882925.1 Desulfuromonadales bacterium | reverse complement strand
GCTTCGCCAGTTGCTCCTGAAGCTTCTGGTCCAGCTGGTAGGTTGTAATGACATCCCTGTTGACAACTGCGGCAATCCGGCTGACCACGGCCGCTGACGCCGTATTGAAGCCGATGCAGAGCAGCAATAACAGGGCGAGTCCGAATCGTCTCATTTCATCCTCTTTCCGATCGGTTGATATGGTTTTCTTCGAGCTGGGCCCAGTCGACACTGATCACCGCCCGTGACCGCATTTCCTGCAGCCAGTCAAGGTAGATTTCCTCTTTCTTCTGACTTTCCAGGATCGCACGGATTTCGTCCGCGACGTCCTTCTGCTTCAGCCGGGACGCCTTACGTTTTTCTTCGACGAGAAAGATATGGTAGCCGTATTCGCTCTTGACCAGGTCGCTGAGACGGTTGACCGGCAGGTCGAACACAACCTCGTCAAACTCCGGGGGCATCTCACCCTTGGCGAAAAAACCGAGATCGCCTCCTTCCGCGGCATCCGGTGACAGTGAATATTCCGCAGCGACCTCGGCGAACGGGCGCCCCTGGCGCAACAGGCCGAGTACCGCCAGGCCCTCGGCTTCATCGGCGACGAGAATCTGCCGCGCCCGAACCTGGGCGGGGCGATTGAACTGCTTGCGGTTAACTTCGTAGTAGGCCGCGATTTCCTGGTCGATGACGGCCACCCTGGAATACACCGCCTCCTCGAGCAGCTTCTCCATGATCAGACTTTCCTTGAGCTCTTCACGCCAAACCTCCAGGGTGATCCCGCGTTCCTGGAGCATCGTCTCGAAACCGGTCTCGGTATAACCCTGGCGGTAGGCCTGCAGTGCCGCATCGACATCCGCCTCGATAATCTCGATGTTCAGTCGTCGGGCTTCACCATGAATCAGTTCACGGTCAATCAGCTGGACCAGGAAGGAACGCTGCAGTTCCTCGCGCTCAATCCCGGTCAGTGGTTGGTCCTGCTGCAGGCTCTTCTCGAATTCGGCGAGAAAATCGGCCTTGCTGATTTCCTGATCGTTGATGACGATCAGTGGTGAGATCGGTTTCTCCTCCAATTCGGCTTCACATCCGGTGATCAACAGAACGCCGCCAACCAGCAGCAGAGAGAGCAACAGTATACGCCAAAAAGACATGGTATTTACGCCCAAAGAGTAGAAATCAGGTTGCCAAACTATCATAGCCGGCAAAATCCTTGCAATTCCTTTTTGGCGGCGGCCAACACCTCCAGCCGCGGGACTCGGCCAACCCGGACAGTCAGCCGGTAATCCGGGCTGAAGCGGTATTTTTTGCTGTCTTCGAGAAGAGCCAGGACCTGCTCCGGGGCTACTTTCGTCGACGCCGGGAAAGCAAACACCAGGTTGTGCCCATCATACTCGACCTGTTCGACATGCAGCTGCTTCATCAGCACACGCAGCTTCATAACCTCCAGCAGCAGCTCGGCCTGTTGCGGTAACTCGCCATAACGGTCGCGCAATTCATCGCCGGCCTGGTAAATTTCAACATCTTCCCGTGCCGAAGCCAACTTGCGGTATAGCACCAGGCGCTGATTGGGATCGGCGACATACTGCTCAGGCAGGAACGCCGAAAGGCCGAGGCGAATTTCCGGATCGATCCTTTCTTCGCGGGTTTGGCCCTGCAATTCCTGGATGGTTTCCTCGAGCAGATCGGTATACATCTCGAAGCCGATAGCAGCAACCTGTCCGGCCTGCCGTGCGCCAAGCAGGTCTCCGGCGCCGCGCAGTTCGAGGTCATGACGGGCGATGCGAAAGCCGGCTCCCAGCTCGGCCTGTTCCTGAAGAACCTTGAGCCGTTCCCGGGCGTCCCTGGTCAACACACTCTCGCCCGGGATCAACAGGTAGGCGTAGGCGCGCTGGTGAGAACGGCCGACCCGGCCGCGCAACTGGTAGAGCTGGGCCAGGCCGAAACAGTCGGCCCGGTTGATAATCATGGTATTTGCCGAGGGAATATCGATGCCATTTTCAATGATCGTCGAACAGACCAGCAGGTTAGTCCGGCCCTCGATGAAATCAAGCATGACCTGTTCCAGATCTTTTTCCGGCATCTGGCCGTGACCAACACCGACTTTCGCCTGTGGCACCAGCCGGCGCAGAAAATCGGCCATGGCATCGATCGACTGCACCCGGTTGTGGACGAAATAAACCTGCCCACCGCGGCGAAGTTCGCGCAGGATCGCATCACGGATCAGGTCATCATCAAACCGGGTGACGTAGGTGCGGATCGCCTGGCGATCGACCGGTGGCGTGTCGATAATCGATAGGTTGCGCAAACCGGCCAGACTCAGGTGCAGAGTGCGCGGTATCGGTGTCGCGGTCAGCGTCAGCACGTCAACCTCGGCGCGCATCTTCTTCAGGCGTTCCTTGTGCGTCACGCCGAAGCGCTGCTCTTCGTCGATCACAATCAGGCCAAGGTTCTTAAAGTGCAGATCCCGCTGCAGCAAACGGTGGGTACCGATCAGGATATCCACCTGCCCCTTGGCGGTGCGCTCGATGATCCGTTTCTGCTCGGCCGCGGAACGGAAACGCGACAGCATTTCAACGACGACCGGGTAATCGGCAAAGCGCTGCCTGAAGGTCTCGAGGTGCTGTCGGGCCAGCACCGTGGTCGGGACCAAGATCGCCACCTGGCGACTGTCGAGCACCGCTTTGAATGCCGCACGTATCGCGACTTCGGTCTTGCCGTAGCCGACGTCGCCGCAAATCAGGCGATCGACGGGACACTCCGAAACCATGTCCTCGATAACCGCCTCGATCGCCTCCAGCTGGTCGGGGGTCTCTTCGTGCGGGAAAGAGGCTTCGAATTCGCGAAACAGCCGGTCCGGAGGCGTATAGCTGAAGCCTTTTGTCATCTGCCGCCGAGCCTGGACCAGCAAAAGTTCGCGGGCCAACTCCTCGATCGTCGCCCGCGCTTTCAGTTTCGCCTTTTCCCAGGACCCGCTGCCCATCTTGTCGAGTCGCGGCGAGCTGCCGTCCGACAGGTATTTCTGCACCTTCTCGATGCGCTCTATTGGCAGGTAGAGCCGATCTTCCCCGGCATATTCAAGATGCAGGAAATCGCCGGCGACATCACCGGTCTGCAGGTGGACCAGGCCGAGGTATCGGCCGATACCATAGTCCGTGTGGACGACCAGATCATCCCGTTTCAGGTCGGCCAATGACGACTCGAAGACCTTTTTTCGGCGACGTACCCGGTGATGGGTTCGAGGACCGAATATTTCATCGTCACAGATGATGGCCAGCTTTTCCTCGGCAAGCCGGAACCCGTTATCCAGGTTGCCGGTGGTCACGGTCAGCCCGACCGGCACCTGCAATCCGGGCTCCAGTTGCGAGACCCGGTTCACCGGCAGTTCGCTTGGCGCGAGCAGGTCGAGCAGGCGCTCCGCCCGGCCATGCTGGTGACACACCACGAGAACCCGCCATTCTTCGTTCAACCAGTCTTGCAGACGTTGGACCAGGAAGCCGAGGCTGCCGTCATGTTCGGCATGGTCTGGCCGTAAATCAGCATTCCCCGTTACCGGTACGCGGTAAACCGGGAACTCATCTTCGAGCCGGTAAACCTGCAGCGACGCCAGGTCGATCCGCGGCCCCTTGCCGAAGAAATCTTCCAGTTCCCGATTGGCGAGGTAAAAATCCTCCGCCGGGGCGAAAGGCTCGCCGCTCCGCGTTGCCCGCTCCGCTCCGCAACGGATGGCATCGCTGAATTCGTCAGCGGCGGCGGTGATCGCCGGAGGATCCAACCGCAACCAGGTAAATTGATCGAGATAGTCGAAAAACGTGTCCAGCTTATCGTAATTGAGCGGCAAAAGGTTCTCCCGGCCGGGTGCCAGCAAGCCTTCTCGAAGTTCCTCGAGAATCATCTCGCGCTGGCGGCGCGGTATTTCCAGGTCGTCACAGCGCTCCTTGAATCGCCAGGTGAAGGTTTCCAGGTGCGCTCCGGCAAGGATCATCTCCCGGGCAGGCACCAGGTCAAGCCTGACCATGTGACGGTCGAGAGAACGCTGGCTGACCGGGTCGAAAGCACGAATTTCTTCCAGTTCATCGCCAAAGAAGGCCAGTCGAACCGGCTGCTCGAGGATCGGCGGGAAAAGATCGATCAGGTCGCCGCGCACCGCATAGCAGCCGCGGTCCTCGACCAGAGAGACGCGCTGATAACCGAGGGCCGTCAGATTCTGCAGCAGGTCATGCCGGGAAATCTCCTGGCCCGTTTCAAGCTGCAGCGCCAGGCCTTGCAGAACACTGCGCGGCAGGACTTTCTGTTGCAGCGCCCTGACCGTGGTAACGACGGCCTTGCCGCGACCGGCAACGAGAGCCGCAAGGGTTGAGAGCCTTGTCGCTTCGATTTCAGGGTGGGGGCTCAGCGGTGCGTAAGGCTCGGTTTCCCAGTGAGGAAAGAGCAGAATCTCTGCCGGCAAGCCGTGATAAAAAACCAGTGCCCGGTAGAAGCGCTGGGCCGCACTCTGGTCGGGTGCGACAACCAGCAGCATCGAGCCGGACCCTTTGCTTTTCAGCAGCCCGGCGCTGAACCAGGCATCGCTGCTGCCACTCAGGCCGAGGATTTCCGCACGCCCGGCGAAACCTCTCGAAAGGGGCTCGAGCAGGCCGGACAGGGTAGAATGCTGAAAGCGTGGTTCTATCGTTTCGGACATGCTGAGATCCGCTGATCGGTTATTGCACGGAAAGACAGGCGCCCTGCTGGCATTTCCCGGGTCAGTGTCCCGC
>JBFLJZ010000164.1:0-3033 GCA_040882925.1 Desulfuromonadales bacterium | reverse complement strand
GCCTTGTCATGTCCATGTTCGGTAATTGCGTCGATCGGGCAACGCTTCATGCACGCGCCGCAGGTGCCCCGGGCATGCCAGAGACACCAGTCCTGGTGGCCGGTGTAGGACCGGGGAGTCGCCACCAGCTCCGCCCTGGCGACGACGGAACCGAAGCGAACCGCCTTGCCCACTCTGGTAATCAAGCCGTCCGAAAGGCCGAAGGTCCCAAGGCCGGCGATCCAGGCGGTGTGGCGCTCCGACCAGTTGGAAGCGATGCCGAACCGCTCGCTGTCGCGGTAGCCGAAACCGGCCAGGCGCTCAGGAGCCACGGCCGGGAATCCGGCACTCGTCAGCTGCTCGGCCAGATGCAGGCGCAATGCGCGGTTGAATTCTTCGCCGTGAAAACGCGAACGGGCCCATCTTTCCGCAGGGACCTGCGTCGCCTCACGCTGATCGAGGCGGGTCGTTTCGGTCTGCGGCAGGACATACACAATCACGGCAAGTTCGGCTGCAGTGGCATGCAAATCGGGCCAGGCAAGACGGAAGGCGTCCAAGGGCGTCCAGTAGAAGGGACCGATATCAGTCTTGACCTGCTCAAAAAACGGGTCATCGCCCCGCGCAGAAGCGATCTGCGGCTCTGACCAGGCCGGTTCACCGGTTTGCATGCGCAGGGAGTTTTGTTCTGATGCGCAGAAGTCCCGGATGATCGATTCGATCCAGGTTTTGGTTCTTTCTCCGGTCCTTGGCATAAATCAGTCCTCAGCCTCCAGCCCCCAGTCCCCAGCCCCCGGTCCCCAGTCCCCGGTCCCCGGTCTCCAGCTACTGTCTCGTCAGGTTGCGATAGCGGATCCGGTGCGGCTGATCGGCATCCTTGCCGAGACGCCGCTTGCGGTCCTCTTCGTATTCCGAGTAGTTGCCCTCGAACCAGACCACCTGCGAGTCGCCCTCGAAGGCGAGGATGTGGGTCGCGATGCGGTCGAGGAACCAGCGGTCATGGCTGATCACCACGGCGCAGCCGCCAAAGTTTTCCAGGGCTTCCTCAAGGGCGCGCAGGGTATTGACATCGAGGTCGTTGGTCGGCTCGTCGAGCAGCAGGACATTCGACTCCTCGCGCATGATCTTGGCCAGATGCACGCGGTTGCGCTCACCGCCGGAGAGCACGCCGACCTTCTTCTGCTGGTCGCTGCCGGAAAAGTTGAAACGGGCCACGTAACCGCGCGAGTTGACCAGCTGTTTGCCGAGCAGCATCTGCTCCTGGCCGCCGGTGATCTCCTCGAAGATGGTCTTGCTGCCATCGAGTGGCCGATCCTGATCGACGTAGGCTAGCTTGACCGTCTCGCCGATCTTGAAATGACCCGAATCGGCTTGTTCCTGGCCGGTGATCATGCGGAACAGGGTGGTCTTGCCGGCACCATTGGGACCGATCACGCCAACGATACCGCCCGGTGGCAGCATGAAATTCATCTGCTCGTAAAGCAGCTTGTCGCCATAAGCCTTGGAGACGTTGCTGGCTTCGACGACGATGTTGCCGAGCCGGGGTCCGGGTGGGATGTAAATTTCCATGTTGCGCTCGCGCTCGACCGCATCCTGGTTGAGCAGCTTCTCGTACGAGTTGATCCGGGCCTGGCCCTTGGCGTGGCGGGCTTTCGGACTCATGCGTATCCACTCGAGTTCGCGCTGCAGGGTCTTCTGGCGATTGCTTTCGGCCTTGTCCTCCTTGCGCAGGCGCTCCTGCTTCTGCTCCAGCCAGCTCGAGTAGTTGCCCTTCCAGGGGATGCCATGGCCACGGTCGAGCTCAAGAATCCAGCCGGCGACGTTGTCGAGGAAATAACGGTCATGGGTCACGGCGATGATGGTCCCCTCGTAGCGCTGCAGATGCTGCTCCAGCCAGCCGACGGTTTCCGCATCGAGGTGGTTGGTCGGTTCATCGAGCAGCAAGATATCGGGTTTCTGCAGCAGCAGCCGGCAGAGAGCTACACGGCGCTTTTCGCCGCCGGACAGGATCTTCACCGACGTATCCGCCGGTGGGCAGCGCAGTGCGTCCATCGCCAGGTCCAGCCGTGAATCAAGCTCCCAGGCTTCCAGCGCATCAAGCTTGTCCTGGACCACGGCCTGGCGCTCGCAAAGCTTTTCCATGTCACAATCGGGATCGGCAAAAGCCTCGTTGATCTCCTCGAACTCCCTGAGCAGGTCAACGGTCTCCTGGACGCCCTCTTCAACCACCTCGCGCACCGTCTTGTCGCAGTCAACCAGGGGCTCCTGCTCGAGAAAACCGACGGTGTAGCCGACTGAAAGCATGGTCTCGCCGTTGAACTCCTTGTCGACTCCGGCCATGATCCGCAGCAGGCTCGATTTACCAGCGCCATTGAGGCCGAGGACGCCGATCTTGGCGCCGTAAAAGTAGGAGAGGGAAATATCCTTGATGATCGGTTTGCCATTGTAGTTCTTGTTGACGCCGACCATCGAATAGATGATTTTCTTGGTATCTTCGCTCATAAATTTGGTCCTGTTCGAGAGGTTATTGACAGACCATGGCTTATACACCATCTGGAGACCAGGGGCAAGAGCGGTCAAACAGTTTCCCAGCCTCCAGCCTCCGCCTTTAAGGTTGACTCTTTGCTCATGACGTTGTTCAATCATCCGAGTAAAACAGCGAGAGGCGAGAAGATATGAGTTTTCTGAAAAAGATGTTCGGCAAGCAAAATTCGCTTGACGAGATGCGCCGCTGTCATGCCCGCCAGGACTGGGCAGGAGTCCTGAACTTTGCTGGACAGATCGACCGGGACGAACTCGATGCGGCGACAGTGGCGGAGATCGCCAGATGGGAAGCACAGGCCGGCGACACCCTCGCGGCCATCAACCTGGACGAGGGGCTCTGGGCGCAGAAATCAGGGAACCTGCTGCGTGCCCGCGAAGATTTTCAGCTGGCCATCGAGCAGTCACGCTCCGGTCGACTGCGTGAGCGCGCCGAGCAGGCGCTGGCAGCCCTGGAGCGTGGCGAACTCCCGCCTGAAGAACCGCTCACCGACGAAAGTCCTGCCCTGCATGCGG
>JBFLJZ010000163.1:0-3151 GCA_040882925.1 Desulfuromonadales bacterium | reverse complement strand
CCTGTCACGCCGGAGGTCGCGGGTTCGAGTCCCGTCAGCCCCGCCAAGTGCAGATGAGGCGATTCCTGAGCACAGGAGTCGCCTTGTTTTTGCCTTGCATTGACCTGGTCCTGTCGTGTCTCCGGAGAACCGCGAGTTCTTCTTGAACGGCTGCTGAGGTGGATAATTGGAATTATCAATCCCTTGGCGGCGCCTGCCACGAATGTTTATCACACCATAAAAAATTAACGTCCCGCCTGATTTCAGCGGAGTTGTCGCTTTGCGAGTCCCGGGGATGAAAAATTCCAATGCCCGGGTCTGACCGGTCGGCATGACCCTGTCCTCCGTACCGGCATAACAATTAATTCATCCAGCCAGAACAATTGGCAAACAGATCAGTCTTAGACATTTGGCCGCCGGCCAAAATGACCGGCTGTTTTACTTCTCCGGCCGCACTTAGGTTAAGGGTTTTCCATTCATTTTTTCGGCTGGATGTGTTAAATCATAGGGCTAATGTCTACTTACCGTTGTAAAATTGGTACAGCTGATGGTCGGATCATCGAAAAGGATTTCGAGGCGGAGAACCGCGAGGTCCTGCAGGAGAGTCTGGAAGAGCAGGGCTTCTTCGTTTTCAGGATCCGCAAATCTCTGCAGTGGTTTGCAAAAGGCGCAGGCCGCAAAAGTTTAAGCGGGCGCCGTTTTTTGGCGATGAACCAGGAAATGTTGGTTCTGATTCGTTCCGGTCTGCCGATTCTGCAGGTACTTGACACCATGATTGAGCGCATGGAAGCGGGGGGAATGCTCAGCGCTTTACACGAAATTCGTTCAGATGTCAAAGGCGGCAGTGCCCTTTCCGATGCCTTCGGCAGGTTTTCTCACATGTTCCCGCAGCTCTATATCGCATCGCTGCGCGCCGGGGAGCAGTCCGGTGACCTGCCGATCACCCTCGAGCGCTACATCGAGTATCAGAAACGGGTCGAGGCGATCAAGGCGAAGGTCCGCAGTGCTACGTTTTACCCGGCGCTCCTGGCGATCGCCGTGACGCTGGTGCTTGGTTTTTTGCTGCTTTACGTGATTCCCAGTTTTACCCAGGTTTATGCCGACGCCGACGTACAGCTGCCGCTGTTGACCCGGCTGGTGATTGCCCTGGCAAACGGCCTTGTGTCGGGCCTGCCGTTCTGGTTGCCGGCTTTGGTTGCTGGCTTTCTGCTGCTGCGCATTTATGCGCGGACCGAACGTGGTGCGGTGCTCTTCGACGGCCTCAAATTGCGCCTGCCGTTTTTCGGCGAACTGCTGAATGAATACGCTCTTTCGACATTCTGCAGGACTTTTGCGACGACCCTGGCCAGCGGTATCCCGATTGTCCAGGCAATGCAGATGTCCCGGGGGACGCTGAATAATCTTGTCCTTGAAAAGCGGCTTTCCACGGCGGTCAGTCGCATCCGGGAGGGGGCAAAAATCTCTGAAGCGCTGGAACAGGCAGGCGGCTTTCCGATGATCGCTCTGCGCATGATCGGTGTTGGCGAGACGAGCGGGTCGCTGGTCGATATGTTGACCGACGTTTCCGAGCATTACGAGGCCGAGGTGGAACGCCGACTTGATCGCTTGACGACGATCGTTGAGCCCTTGATGATGATGACGATGGGCCTGCTGATCGGGGGGATTGTCGTTGCCATGTATATCCCGATTTTCCAACTGGCGGGTACGGTGCAATAGTCTGGAGCAACAGATGTCGTTTGAACATCGCAAAATCAGTGAAATACTCATTGAAATGGGTGTGTTGGCTCCTGCCGAAGCGCGTCTCGTGCTCGATCAACAGGGCCAGTTGAACCAGCGATTTGGTGAAATCGCCATTGACAAGGGCCTGATCAAGGACGATGTATTGGCCCAGGCCCTGGCCCAGCAGTTCGGGCTGGAATATATTGACCTCGACACGTTTGTCCCTGACTCGGAGCTGGACGAGGAATTTCCTGCCGAGTTGTCGGTGCGCTATACTTTCATCCCACTGGAAAAAACCGAAGCCGGTTTGGTCATAGCGATTGCCGATCCGACCAATGTTGCAAATCTCGATGATCTGGAGCGGCAGCTCGACCTCCCGTTGATCTACAAGGTGGCCGCTGAAAGCAAGGTTAACGCCTTGATTGAGCGATTACAGAGCTCCAAGCAGGTCCTGCAAGAGGTCTCCGAGGATTTCAAGTTACTGCTCGTCAAGGAGACCGACAAGGGTGAAGAAGTCCTCTCCATAGAAAAGTTGACCGATGACAGCAGCCCGATCATCCGCCTGATCGATTCCACCCTTTTCGATGCGTTGAACAAACGTGCCAGCGATATCCATATCGAAAGCAATCTTGACGGAGTACAGATCAAGTACCGTGTCGACGGCGTGCTTTTCCGGGCAACGGAACCTCTTGACGGACGCTTCCAGGGACCGATCATCTCCCGCATCAAGGTCATGAGTGATCTCGATATCTCGGAACGCCGCATCCCTCAGGACGGGCGCTTCAAGGTCCGCATGGCCGGCAAGTCGATCGATTTCCGTGTCTCGATCATGCCGAGCATCTTCGGCGAAGATGCCGTGATCCGAATCCTCGACAAGGAAAGTATTGCCAAAGACCTGCACGGGCTGACCCTCGATGTGCTCGGCATCGAGGGGCATGAATTGACCCGGTTCCGGCGGATGATTCGTGAGCCCTACGGCATGGTTCTGGTGACCGGCCCGACCGGGAGTGGCAAGACCACTACACTCTATGCGGCCTTGACCGAAATCTACAATGAGCAGGAAAAAATCATTACGATTGAAGATCCGGTTGAATATCAACTCAAGGGCGTCGTGCAGATCCCTGTCAACGAGAAAAAAGGCCTGACTTTTGCCCGAGGGCTGCGATCAATTCTGCGCCATGATCCCGATAAAATCATGGTCGGCGAGATCCGTGATCCAGAGACGGCCCAGATTGCCGTCCAATCCGCACTGACCGGGCATCTGGTGTTCACCACGGTCCATGCCAACAACGTTTTCGATGTCCTTGGCCGGTTTCTGCACATGGGCATCGACGCATACAATTTTGTCTCATGTCTCAACTGTGTTGCGGCTCAACGCCTGGTGAGAAAGATTTGCGAACACTGTAAACAGCCGGTAACCTATGATCGCCAGGCGTTCGAAGAGTCCGGCCTG
>JBFLJZ010000162.1:0-8478 GCA_040882925.1 Desulfuromonadales bacterium | reverse complement strand
GTTTTACCAGTCAAAAACCAACTCTCGATTGAGGTGCTGTATTCTCGCCCGTTTGGCATCGTACGGCCGGGCTATGGCCCCCCTTGCAGTATCGGGTAGCCTTTTTGAGCCCAGGAATAAATGCCACCATACAGGTTATAAACCTCGGGGTATCCCTGCCGCGCCAAATAATTTACCACCTGGGCACTGCGCGAGCCGACCGCACAATAGACCAGAATCGGTCGGTCTTTCGGCACCTCGGTGAGGCGTTTGAGCAGCTGGTCGATGGGAATCAGGCTTGCACCTTCGAGCCTGGCCTGCTGAAATTCACCCGGAGTCCGTACATCGAGTAGATAAAGGCTGTCGTGCTTGGCAACCAGACCATAAGCTTCTTCCGGCGAGACATTTCTGGCAATAGTCGCTTCTGCGAGCACCGGCAGCATCAACAGCAAGAAAGTGATCCTGAAAAGAAATAATGGCTGCATAATATCCTCACATTTCTGATGATTTTCCAACCTTCATTATATGCAGTAAACAGTATAATTTCACCCTGAAAAAAATTTGTCTTTGCCCATGAAAGATGTCATCATACCGTGCTGTCGGACAGTATGCTTGCAAGGAGCCACAAATGGATCGCAACCTCGCGCTGGAACTGGTCAGAGTCACGGAAGCCGCCGCTCTATCGTGCGGCAGATGGGTCGGCAAAGGCGACAAGATGTCAGCCGATGAAGCCGCTACGGAAGCAATGCGTCGCACGCTCGATGCGATCGAGATTACCGGGACGGTGGTGATCGGCGAAGGGGAGATGGATGAGGCGCCCATGCTTTACATCGGCGAACAGCTCGGAAGCGGCAAAGGCCAGGAGGTCGATATCGCCGTCGACCCCCTCGAAGGCACGAATATTTGCGCCAAGGGGCTCAACGGTTCCATAGCAACGATTGCCCTGGCGCCCAAGGGCGGGTTTCTGCACGCTCCCGATATATACATGGAAAAAATCGCCGTTGGCCCGACCGCCAAGGGGGCTATCGACATACACGCATCACCGACGACCAACCTGCAGCGGGTTGCAGACGCGAAGAAATGTTACATCGAAGACCTCACCGTGGTCATTCTCGATCGCCCCAGACACGACAAGATTGTTGCCGAAATCCGCAAGGCCGGCGCGCGCATCCACTTGATCACCGACGGCGATGTCGCACCGGCCATCGCTGCGGCTGTCGAAGGCAGCGGCGTTGACATGCTGCTCGGCATTGGCGGAGCCCCGGAAGGCGTGCTCGCTGCTGCAGCCCTCAAATGCATGGGCGGTGATATGCAGGGCCGTCTGGTTTTCATGAACGATGAAGAACGACACCGGGCTGAGGTGATGGGGATCGACGATTTCGAAAAAGTCTATCAGTGCGAAGAGATGGCCAACGGCGATGTCGTCTTCGCGGCAACCGGCGTGACAAACGGCGACCTGCTGCGCGGCATCCGCTATTATTCCGGTGGTGCGGAGACGCACTCGATCGTCATGCGCTCCAGAACGCGCACGATAAGATTCGTCGAAACTCGTCACAGCTTCGATTTCAAACCGAAATACTGAACCGGGAAGCGCAGGCTTTGTACTTGTCAGAGACCGGACAAGTTGGTACTATTGCCTCTGTTTTTTCAATGCAAGAGGCGAGGTTGAGTGATGGCAATTATTACGATTTCACGAGAAATGGGCAGTGGTGGCATTCCGATCGCCCACAAGGTCGCCGAACAACTGGGTTATAAACTGATTGACGGCGAAGCGATCATGGAAGCAGCCAAATCTTACGGGCTGTCCCCGGAGGCAGTGGAACAGGCTGACGAAAAGCCCCCTCATTTTGTCGACACCCTTGACTCCAAGCAATTCCTTGATTTGCACCTGATTGAACTGATCATTCTGGAAGCCGCCCTGAAGGGCAATGTAGTTATTTACGGTCGCGGCGGGCAGGACCTGCTCAAGGACATCAGCAGTGTCTTGCGCACCAGGATTATTGCGCCTTTTGAAGATCGTGTAGAACGCTGGGCGGAACGCGAGTGGCTCGACCCGGACCGTGCCCGCTACCTGGTCCGCAAGAGCGACCAGCAAAGGGCCGGTTTCATCAAGTATTACTTCGATCGCAACTGGGAAGACAGCGTCCACTACGACCTCATCATCAATACCCAGCGCCTCTCGGAAGAGACGGCAGTCAAGATCATATGCGACAGCATCAAGGATCAAAATCTCGAGGGGATCAAGGCTGACAGCAAAAAGATTCTATCCGACCTGATACTGCGCAAAAAGATCGAAACTGCTATCCTTTCCAATGATCACATTGACCCTTACCTGCTCGAAATCAACGTTAAAGACGGTCTGGTCGAGCTCTCGGGTCAGGTTCACTCTGCAGCGGAAAAGCAGACGGCAGAGCAGCAAGCCCGTACTGCCGAGGGCATCCGCGACCTGAAAAACAACATCAAGGTCGTTGAATACCGTACCACCCCGGACGACCACTAAATTCTGCACTAAAGAACTTTCTGAAGCCGCCTCGCAAGGGACGGCTTCTTTGTTTTGCAACCCATGCAACTCTGCTTGTGAGGCTTGTTCCCTTGCAACGCGGTATGCTAGGATAAGGCGTTTTTCAAGACCATTTTCCAATTGAGGAGACAACCATGGCCGGACACAGCAAATGGGCCAATATCAAACACCGCAAAGGCGCTCAGGACGCCAAACGCGGCAAGGTATTCACCAAGATCATCAAAGAGCTCACGGTGGCGGCCAGGATCGGCGGTGGAGATCCGGACGCGAATCCCAGGCTGCGTACCGCAATCGACAAGGCGAAGCAGGCAAATATGCCGAAAGACAACGTCGACCGGGCGATCAAGAAAGGGACCGGCAACCTGGACGGAGTCAATTACGAAGAAGGCATCTTCGAAGGTTACGGCCCGGGAGGTGTGGCACTGATTGTGGAGTTTCTTACTGACAATCGGACCAGAACTGTAGCCGATGTCCGTCACATCTTCAGCAAGTACGGTGGCAACCTGGGCGTCAGCGGTTCCGTTGCATTCCTGTTCGACCGTAAAGGGTTAATTTCTTTTTCAACGGATAATGACTTCGAACAGATCTTCGAAATCGCCCTTGAAGCAGGCGCGGAAGACGTCAGGGACGAGGAGGATATTTACGAGGTGATTACCGATGCGGGCAACTTCATCGAAGTCCGCGATGCCATGGCGGAAGCAGGCCTGCAATGGGAGACGGCGGAAGCCACCATGATTCCGCAGAACCAGGTCCAACTTGAGGGCAAACCGGCGGAAACCATGCTCAAGTTAATGGACGCCCTAGAAGATAATGACGACGTTCAGAACGTCTACGCCAACTTTGACATCTCGGAAGAAGAGCTGGCCAAAATCATGTAGAATAACGAAGCGCGAACTGCGAAGTGCGAACCAGCCTTTCTCGCCTCGCACCTCGCACTCACACTTCTGGATTATGAGAATTCTAGGCATCGACCCCGGCACACGGATCACCGGCTACGGCATCATCGATGTCGAGGGAAATCGCCTGCACCACGTCGATAACGGCATCATCAAAACCCGGAGCAGCGACCCTTTGCCGCTCAGGTTGAAAATCATCTATGACGGTCTATCGACTATTCTCAAGGAATTTTCACCGCAGGCGGTCGCTGTTGAGCAAGTCTTTATGGCGAAAAACCCACGCGCTGCACTGACCCTGGGTCATGCGCGCGGGACAGCAGTTCTATCTGCAGTCAATCTTGGCCTTGAGGTCCACGAATATTCTGCTCTCCAGGTCAAAAGTGCCGTGGTCGGTTATGGTCATGCCGCCAAACAACAGGTCCAGCAGATGGTCAAGGTACTGATCAACCTGCCGGAAGTGGCCCAGGAAGATGCGGCCGACGCCCTGGCCGTTGCTATCTGTCATGCCAACAGCCGCACCATGCAACAGGCCATCAAAAACGGACGATAATCATGCCCGGACTTCAATCACTGTTCACGGGTTAATGATCACAACCCAAAGGGTTTTTACCTCATGATTGCTCTGGTTCGCGGAAACCTGGTTTACAAATCGATTGACCATGTCATCATTGACGTCGGCGGGGTCGGTTATCGTCTCTTCATTCCGTTATCAACCTTCTATGCCTTGCCTGAAACTGGCGAAGCGAGTTTCTACACACACACCCATGTGCGCGAAGACGCCCTGCTGCTTTATGGCTTTCTGACGCTTGAGGAAAAAGACCTTTTCGCCGTTCTGATTGGCATCTCCGGAATCGGGCCGAAGCTGGCTGTCAATATCCTTTCACACATCCCGGCAGCGGACCTGAAGCATGCGATCGCCGCCGGTGATGTGAAACGACTCTCCGGACTGCCCGGAATCGGCAGGAAGACCGCTGAACGGCTGGTCCTGGAGCTTAAGGACAAGATCGGCCCGGTCGATACGCCCCTCGCTGCGGCAGGGACTTCACCGCTGGCAGGTCAACCGTCCGGTGATCTGATCAACGACGTGGTCTCGGCCCTGGTCAACCTCGGCTACAAGGAGAACCAGGTCCGCAAGGTTCTGGAGAGCATGGAACTGGCACCTGATGTGCCGATGGAAGACGCCCTGAAAGGAGCCCTGAAAGTTCTGGTTCGCTGACTTTCGGATAAAACACATGGAAGAAGATCGCCTGATCAGCGCTGCAGAAACTGAAGACGATGGATTTTTTGACGTTTCTCTTCGGCCCAAAATACTCACGGAGTATGTCGGGCAGAGCAAGGTCAAGGAAAATCTCAAGGTCTTCATCAGCGCCGCCCGTAGTCGCGGCGAATCGCTGGACCATGTGCTTTTCTATGGCCCTCCGGGTCTTGGCAAAACCACCCTGGCCCACATCATTGCCGCTGAGATGAGTGTCAACATCAAAAGCACCTCGGGACCCGTCATAGAGAAACCTGGCGACCTTGCAGCGGTGCTGACCAATCTTGAGCCGGGAGATGTTCTTTTTATCGACGAGATTCACCGGCTTTCACCGGTTGTTGAAGAAATTCTTTATCCGGCCATGGAGGATTATCAACTCGACATCATGATCGGTCAAGGACCTTCGGCACGTACCATCAAGCTCGATATCCCGCGCTTCACTCTGGTCGGCGCAACGACCCGTGCCGGACTGCTGTCATCACCGCTGCGCGATCGGTTCGGCGTCTTGAACCGCCTCGAGTTCTACACCCATGAAGAACTGGCAACTATCGTAACCCGTAGCGCCGGAATCCTGAACGTTGCCATCAACGGCGAAGGGGCAGACGAAATTGCCCGCCGCAGCCGGGGGACTCCGCGCATTGCAAATCGCCTGCTGCGGCGGGTGCGGGATTTCGCACAAGTCGATGGCGATGGGTCAATTTCGAAAAAGATGGCAGACCAGGCCCTGGTCCGCCTGGAAGTCGATGAACAGGGCTTTGACCAGATGGACCGGCTCTTGCTGGAAACAATTATTGACAAGTTCAATGGCGGGCCGGTCGGGCTTGATACGCTTGCGGCGGCGATAGGTGAAGAAAAAGACACGATCGAGGACGTTATCGAACCCTTCCTGCTGCAACAGGGGTTCCTTAACCGGACTCCGCGCGGCAGGGTCGCAACGCATCAGGCATATGCACATCTTGGTCGTTCGCCCGGCTCAAAAATCGAGCCTGGGCCACTTTTTTCATAAAAGACAGGCCAGAGAAACGATTTTCCCTGTTACACGAATAAATCTTATGATAGCTTGGTTTCCTGGGGGGTGAATCAAGCACTTGCCCTGCTGACACACCCCGAGGGCCGTCATGGTGACGGCCCTCAGTTATTCCAGCCTGCGAAAACCCTGATCTGCCTGGCTTTCAGGATCATAAATACGCAATCCAGGACAAGATTATCACAGCGTTTGCCTTATTTAAGCTCTTGACAACCTCATGTTTCATTCAACGTTGACTTCGCTGGTTTTCATAAACGCGCCGAGCCCGCATGAAGCGCAACACAGCTGAGCCATGGAACCGAACCTCCTGCAACAGTTTCGCCAACAATTGGCAACATGGATTGACCTGCAGATGGAGACGCGGCGACTGCCTTTCCAGCGCCTTGAAATCTGTCCGAGATTGCTGACCAAGCAGGGCAGGCATGTGCCGGACCTGGTGCTCTGGATCAATCGCGACAGCCAGTTAGCAGGCAGCATGATCATCCTGCCGAAGACGGTTGACGCTCCGCTGTTGGATAAAGCCGTCGCCATGGCAGAAACCCTTGGTTTGGGCAACTTCACAACCTGGGCTGCCAGGGAAGTCACAATATGGCAAATCACCAAGGGCCGCCCGACTCCGTTGCACAGCTTTGCTTTGCCAGCGGCACATCGCATCGTCCCGGATGACTTTCAAAATACACTCAATGCCCTGCTGGAGAAACTTAAAGTCATTTCAGTCACCACTGCCCTGTCTGCGCCTGAATTCACCTTGCATTACTACGCGAATCTCTGCTTGCGCAACCTGCAGGAGTTGGCCCCAGGCCTGACGGTCAGCGCACGCTTGACGGCAGGCCAAACTGCGACCGATGACTGGCTGGAACTCGCCCCCATGGAAAAAGCCTGGATGAGTTTATGGCGCATGCTTTTTCTGATCTGTAAAAGTCACTTACCGCCAGGACTCCAGCCAGAAAGGCTGGAACAGGTCATGCGTTATGCCCTGGCAGACGTCATCAACAACAATGAACAGCTTGCCTGTCTCGAGATTTCTCGAAGCGAGCCGTCATTGCAGAACCAGGATGCCGTGCGTTTGCATCATCTGGCCAGCAGAATGCGTCAACTCGGCTGGCCGCGAAGCAAAAACCAGGCGATTGAACTGGTCGATCTGCTTTTGTCTGAGCTCGCTTATCGTTATGGCCTTGGTCTTCCCCAGTTGCCCTGGCCGACTATACACACTTCGCTCTGGGTGAATTGCACTCCGGGACACACCGCTGCAGACTGCACGCTGGTTGTACCACGCCCCTGCCATGCCGGATGGGCAGTGCACGCCGCGCTGACCGAATCGTCGCCACAACGCGTCTACGAAGAAGATCTTTTTTCGCTCCTGCCGAGAAACCAATATGAATCGGCTTGTGCGGTGCTCACCAACACCCAGAGACTCGATCACAAGGCAAGAGAGTCTCGCCTGATCCGATTGCGGCAGGCGTGGCCGAACCGACGGTTCGATCTGCCGAACAAAACCCCTGCCTGGCTTTGGGAAGCGCTTTTTCTCAGCGGTCAGACGTCCGGCAACCTGTCTCTGGTTCTGCCTCGTGGCTGGTACAAGGCTCCAGGTGTGGCGATCTTCTGGTCAATCCTCAACGAGCATTATCAGCTCACTGACGTAATCGGCTATGCGAACGACAGGTCGGCCCTTCGGTTGCTTCGATCCGGCGGCATCAATGAGCAGGTCACAGTCCATTTGGCCGATACCAGGTTCGAGATTCCATCTGCTGCAGTCAATGGCGCAGTCGGGAATTTACAGATATGGACGAACGTCCCAAAGGAAATTCGAGACCTGCTGTGCGACAGGGGGTTTGCCGTTGCCAGGGCACAATGGCCCGACTGGACGGAGTCAATTGACTGGGGAATATTTCTTTTTCTGCAGACCCGGCTCGGTAGATACTTATGGGATTTGTGCAGCGATCGGACAGAACTGCCGGACTTGGCAGAAACCCGGGAGGCCGTGCTGTACCATGGCATGCTGTTACCCGATGAAAATTGCCTTGCACGCCTGAGTCTCTCTGGTTCGCGACTGTCGGGCGAAAAGCCTGAGCAAAAGACCCTCGAACGGGAATTGACATGTATCTTCGGGGTCGCGCCGGAGATCCCACAACCGCGCACAGAAGCCGTGACCATGCAACCAAGAACCCGGCGAACGGGAAAGCGACAGATCGAAGAGATTATCGAGATGGTCTTCGTCGACGGAGTGCCGCAATTCCCGGAACATTACCTGATGAATACCTATCGACCAGAACTGGTTCATTACAAGCTGTGCGGCCCTCTGCAAGTCGCCGAGGAGTTCTTTGACCGTATCTCCCTGTACGCCGCGGAGACTGGTCAGAAAATCGAGGTCTCCAACAGACTTGTCGCAGAAGCCCTGGTCCTGGCATCTCATGCGGACCGGACCGAGGTCGATCTACCAAAAGATGAAAAGCTTTTGCAGTCATTACTCGACAGATACCGTGATGACCTCAACCGTCTCTGGGACAAGCTGATCAAGGAATGCCGTCGCACCGAGCCACATCGACAATCGGCGATAAGACTGGCACAAAAAATCTGGCGACTGCAGACCTTGCCACCGAACAGCACCTGATGAGTGATACCTGCCAACCATCGGCATCGCAGGACAGCGGTCTCTGGCCTTTTTTCACGATTCGTATTATTATGTACCCGCTAGACCGATGGCCATTCTCGTTGAGAAGCTGCAAAGGCTCGTAAAATGAAGATTCTACTGCATATCTGCTGTGCCAACTGTGCCATATATCCGGTCCGCACGCTGCGG
>JBFLJZ010000161.1:0-3839 GCA_040882925.1 Desulfuromonadales bacterium | reverse complement strand
CTTGACACGGAGATCGTCCTGCATGCCGACGACCCGGTCGAACTACTGGTCTGCTGGCTGAATGAAATCGTCTATTGGAGCGAAAAGAACAACCTGGTTCCGGCGGCGTTTCGCATCGACCGGTTAAACCATGCAGCCCTGCGGGCGACGGTCTCGGGAGAGCCATTCGATCCGCTGCGGCATGGTATAGAACGACAGGTCAAATCCGTTACCTATCACCAGGCCTGTCTGGAAGAGCTTGCGCAAGGTTGGCATGCCAGGGTTTATGTCGATCTATAAGGACAAAACATGAGTTTCAAGGTGCAGCAGATCGACGCGTGTCGCTGGCGTATCCCGCGCCAGGGGGACATGCGTACCGATGGCCTGATCTTTGCCTCGGCAAAGATGATGCGGGACCTGCGCCGTGAACAGGCCCTTGAGCAGGTCTGTAACGTGGCAACCTTGCCGGGCATCGTCGGTCCGTCGATGGCCATGCCCGACATCCACTGGGGATACGGGTTCCCGATCGGCGGGGTAGCGGCGTTCGATGCCGAGCAGGGCGTTGTCTCGCCCGGCGGTGTCGGCTACGATATCAATTGTGGGGTGCGCCTGCTGCGCAGCAACCTTGATGCCGATGAGGTTCGTCCTCATCTCGACCGGTTGGCTGACGAACTGTTTCATAACGTGCCGTCTGGAATTGGTTCCCATCGTCGGGATTTCACGCTGTCTCAGAGAGAAGAGAATCAAGTCATCGTCAAGGGCGCTGCCTGGGCAGTCGGGCAGGGTTTTGGTGAATCCGGCGACCTCGACCATATCGAGGGGCGCGGCGTGATCTCCGGAGCAGATCCGGAGATGGTTTCAGCACGGGCCATGGACCGTGGCCGCACCCAGTTGGGGACCCTTGGATCGGGCAACCACTTCCTAGAGATTCAGCAGGTTGAAGAAGTTTATGACGAGACCACGGCCGACGTGCTCGGCCTTTATCCTGGTCAGGTTACGGTCAGCATTCATACCGGCAGCCGGGGGTTCGGCTACCAGATCTGCGATGACTACCTCAAGATCATGCTCAAGGCTGCCCGCAAGTACGGCATCACCCTGCCCGACCGCCAGCTCTGTTGCGCCCCCTTGCCGAGCGACGAGGGCCGCAGTTACCTGGCTGCCATGGCCTGCGCCGCCAACTTTGCTTTTGCCAACCGCCAGATGATTACGGCCTGGGTACGGGAGACTTTTGCCCAGGTTATGAGCAAAAGCCCGTCGCAGTTGCGGCTGGGTTTGGTCTACGATGTCTGCCACAATATCGCCAAATGGGAGAAGCATCGGGTTGCAGGGCAGGAACGCCGCCTTTGTGTCCATCGCAAGGGGGCGACCCGCGCGTTTCCACCGGGGCATGCCGAGACTCCTGAAACCTATCGTCAGATTGGCCAACCGGTTCTGATCCCCGGGGACATGGGTCGTTATTCCTACGTATTGACCGGTACCATCGGTGCTTATGAGGAAACCTTCGGCTCCACCTGTCACGGTGCCGGGCGGATGATGTCGCGGCATGCCGCGAAAAAGGCTGCGCGTGGCCATGACCTGATCGGCGAACTGGCCGCGCAGGGCGTCCTGGTGCGCGCGGCCGGCCGTGCGACGGTCGCCGAAGAAATGCCGGAGGCATACAAGGATGTTGCCGATGTTGTAGACGTCGTGCATAGAGCCGGGATCGGGCATATTGTTGCCCGGTTGAAACCGTTGGCGGTGGTTAAAGGATAGTGCTGTGAAGTGCGAGGAGCGAGGTACGAGGTTGGACAAATCAAAAACGGGGGCAAAAAGATGAAAGTGTTTGTGACAGGCGGGACAGGGTTTGTCGGTCAGGAAATCTTGGTGCAGCTGCTGCGTGCAGGGCATACGGTGCGTGCACTGGTGCGGGAAGGCTCAACGGCCAAGCTCGATGAGCCGGGCAAAATAGATGTTCATCCTGGCGACATCACCGACGCGGCGAGCCTCGTCGGCGCCCTGAAAGGCTGTGATGCGGTGATCCACCTGGTTGGCATCATCCGGGAGTTTCCCGGTCGCGGCATCACCTTTGAGAAAATGCATGTGACCGCGACGGAAAATATTCTCGCAGCCTGCGCCGAGCAAGGCGGGCAGCGTTTTCTACACATGAGTTCCAACGGCACGCGTGAAAACGGCAGCACCGCTTACCATCGCACCAAGTGGCAGGCAGAGGAAAGGGTTCGTGCCAGCGCGCTCGACTGGACGATTTTCCGTCCTTCCCTGATCTTCGGCCGAGGCAGTGAATTCGTCAAGATGCTGACCGAACTGATTCGCCGGGTGCCGGTGGTGCCGGTGATCGGTGACGGCCAGTACCGCATGCAGCCGGTATCGGTTGCCCAGGTCGCCGAGAGTTTCGTCAAGGCCCTTGAGATGCCGGAATCGATCGACGCGATCTACCACCAGGGCGGCGGTGAAAGCTTTAGCTATGATGCCATCCTCGATTTGACCGGTCGGGCCATGGGCCGGGAGAAGGTAGTCAAGGTCCATCAGCCGCTTTTCATGATCAAGCCGATGATCAAGATGCTGCAGGGTTTTGAGCAGTTCCCGATTACCGAAGACCAGCTGAAGATGCTGGTCGAAGGCAATGTCTGTGATCCGGGTGAGTGGGCGCAGGCCTTTGCGCTGGAGCCGATCAGTTATGCCGAGGGGATCGGGGAGTGTGTACAGGGTTGAATGAGGGGGCCACCATATTTGTATGTATGGTGGCCACGTTCTGTTTCTCGAGATTTAGATATAAAGAAAAAAATCTAAAATCAAAACCCGGGGGTCGCGCCCCCCGACGGCGCCATACTCTTTTGCTGGCCCAAAAGAGTATGCAGAAAAGGCCTTGCGCTGCGCTGGGCATGTCTGGCTCGATATCGCGGCAACTTCAATTTAGAGGGGATTATCGGACAAGACAACTACGCTTCCCGCGCAGGAACCGAGGCTCTTGTGAGCCTCTCCTGTTGTGCAGGGTTGTAAAGGTTGTCTTGTTTTTAAGCTTTTCTCTTGTAAGTCACACCGAAAGGTCAGGCCCTTTGACACAGGGCCGGATCCCCATCACAGCAGATTCTTGAAATCACGGAAACCCGGCAAAGGAGATGCCCTCCGCAAGGAGAAAGGCATTTTTGCATACTTTTGTTGCCGGACAAAAGTATGGCGTCCGGCGGGACGACCCGTCGGTTCAGGTTTTGTCCTTAATGATTCTAAAATGCGAGTTTGGAAAACAGGCTAAGTTTCCACAGCCACCCGCACCCCCAGCGCAATCATCACCGTCCCCGTAACGCCATCAAACATCCGGTTGACACGCGGGCGTTGCAGCCACCCCTTGAGTTGTCTGACCATCAGCGCCAGCAGGCACTGCCAGAGCATGGCGATGATGAAATGCAGCCCGGCGAGCATCAGCGACTGGGACAGTGCTGAGTGGTCCGGGTTGATGAACTGTGGCAGAAAAGCCATGTAAAAGACCGCCGTCTTGGGATTAAGGACATTCGAAAGGAGGCCCTCACGAAGCGATCGCCATGCGATAAAGTCCTTCTCCAGGCAGATCGCGCTGTTGGCAACGGCAAACGTTTCCTTGTTCATCACCTTGCGCCAACTGCAGTAGCCCAGCCAGACCAGGTAACCGGCTCCGGCCAGCTTCAGGGCATTGTAGGCCCACGCTGCCTGCAGCAGGATAACCGAAATGCCCACAGCGGAAATCGATGCATGAATGAATAGCCCCGAACAGATGCCGAGGCTGCTTACAGCGCCATCGCGCCAGCCGCCGCGGGCGGTGTTGCGGATCACCAGCATCGTGTCGACGCCGGGGGTGATCGTCAGCAAGGTGATGGCAATCAGGTATG
>JBFLJZ010000160.1:0-4285 GCA_040882925.1 Desulfuromonadales bacterium | reverse complement strand
CTGTTCAGGTCGCATCGAAGATGGAATTTATCGGTTACGAAGAGCCGGAAGCAGGCGGTGTCGATCTGAGCAAAGCCGAAGTCATTGTCAGCGCCGGCCGCGGCATTGGCAAGCCGGAGAACCTGGCAATGATTGAATCTCTGGCTAAGGCCCTGGGAGGCGAATACGGCGCCAGCCGACCGGTCGTGGATTCCGGTTGGGCTGAGCATAATCGTCAGGTCGGCAGCACCGGCCAGATGGTGTCGCCAAAGTTATATGTCGCCTGTGGGATTTCCGGGGCGATCCAACATATGGCCGGCATGAAAAAGTCGGAGTTTATCGTTGCAATCAATACTGATCGCGATGCACCGATCGGCGAAGTGGCTGATGTCCTGGTCGTCGCCGACCTTAAACAATTCCTTCCCGCGCTGACTACTCGCTTGGAAGGATGATCAGAATGAAAAGGAGACCAGGAACATGCAGGAAGTTTTTGTTGTCGATGCTTATCGCACCCCCTTTGGCAGCTTTGGCGGGGTCTTTGCTGACGTGCCTGCCCCACGGCTGGCCGCTCCGGTTCTGAAACGACTGTTGGAGTCCAGTCACCTGAAAGGTGAAGATGTCGATCAGTTTATTGCCGGGCAGGTTCTTTCCGGTGGGGCTGGTCAGGCTCCGGCACGTCAAGCAATGCGTTTCGCCGAAATACCCGATTCGGTTGCTGCCATGACCATCAACAAGGTCTGCGGCAGTGGCCTGAAAGCTGTCATGCTCGGCGCTGATAGCATTCGCCTCGGAGACTCAGGAGTGGTAATCGCTGGTGGCATGGAGAATATGTCTCTCACTCCCTATGTGCTACCTGCGTTGCGGAATGGACAGCGCATGGGGCATGCCCAGGCTCTCGACCTGATGATCTATGATGGTCTGACCGACCCCTACAGCGGGCGGCATATGGGCGAAATTGCCGAGGTCCGGGTCGATGTCCATGAGTTCTCACGCGAAGAGCAGGACGCATACGCTCTCAGGTCTTATCAACGCGCGCAACGCGCACAGCAGGAAGGGGTGCTTGCCGAGGAAATCGTCCCCGTGGTCAAATCAACCCGCAAGGGTGAGGTGACGGTGAGTGATGATGAAGAGCCGTTCCGGGTTGATTTAGATCGGATTAAAAGTTTGCGTCCAGCGTTCCAGAAGGACGGTACGATTACAGCCGCCAACGCCTCAACCATTAACGATGGTGCTGCCTTTCTGCTTCTGGCCGGTGCCGAATCGGTACAGCGACTCGGCCTGAAACCGCGTGCAAAAATCATCGGTCTTTCGACACACAGCTTGCATCCCGATCTTTATCCTGATGCACCGGTCGGTGCCATCGAGAAAGCCTGTGCTCATGCCGGCCTCCGTCCAGAGGATATTGGTCTCTTCGAAATTAACGAGGCTTTTTCACTGGTGACCATGATCTCAATCAAGGATCTCGGGCTCGATGTTGAACGCGTCAATGTCAATGGCGGTGCGGTCGCTATCGGGCACCCCATCGGCGCTAGTGGCGCCCGCTTGGCGACAACCCTGATTTATGAAATGCAGCGACGTGGTGAACGTTACGGTCTCGCCACCCTCTGTATCGGTGGTGGCGAGGCGGTTGCTGTCGTCTTCGAGCGCGTAGAGCCTTGATAAAACGCATGAAAATTATAGAGATGTTCTCTTGAATAAACACAGGAGAACGGCCGGTAATAAGGTTTTATCAGGAATACCAAGTGAAGGAGAGAAGAATGAAAATCAAGAAAATCATGGTGATCGGTGCCGGACAGATGGGAGGTGGCATTGCCCAGGTCGCAGCTCAGGCCGGTTTGCAGGTCATCCTCAACGATATTGACATGAGCATGATCGAGCAGAGAGTGGCGTTTATCGACAAGACCCTGACGCGCAACGTCGAGAAGGGCAAGATCACAGCCGAAGAACAACAGGAGATCCTTGCCCGGCTAGTGCCCTCTACTGACCTCCAGGACGCCGCTGACGTTGACTTTGTCGTCGAGGCGGCGACTGAAAATATGGCGCTCAAGGAAACAATCTTTCGCAAGCTGGATGAAGTTGCCCGGCCGGATGTGATCCTGGCCACCAACACCTCCTCTCTGCCGATCACCGAAATTGCTGCAGTAACCAGTCGTCCCGAAAGTGTTATCGGCATGCATTTCATGAACCCGGTGCCGGTCATGATCCTGGTTGAGGTCATTCGCGGCATTGCGACCAGCGATCAGGTTTACGCAATCGTTGAAGAACTCGCCGTAGCCATGGGCAAGAAGCCTGTTGAGGTCAATGATTATCCCGGTTTTATTTCCAACCGGGTCCTCATGCCGATGATTAACGAAGCGATTTTCTGCGTATATGAAGGAGTTGCTGATCCCGAGGCGGTTGATCAGGTCATGAAGTTGGGGATGAACCACCCGATGGGGCCACTCACCCTAGCGGATTTTATCGGCCTGGATACCTGTCTGGCGATCATGGAGGTCCTTTACGAAGGTTTCGCCGATAGCAAGTATCGACCTTGCCCGCTGTTGCGCAAAATGGTGAAAGCTGGCTGGCTTGGCAAAAAGAGCGGTCAAGGTTTTTACGCTTACTGATAAACGGAGGATACAAAGATGAACTTTACCAACCTGCTGATAGATGTTGCTGATGGCGTTGCGCTGGTCACGATTAATCGTCCCGCTGCCCTCAATGCACTCAATATTGATGTTCTTAAAGATCTTACCGATGCGTTCTCCAGTTTGCAGAAGAACGATTCGGTGGCCTGCGTGATCCTGACCGGTAGTGGTGCCAAGGCCTTTGTTGCCGGCGCTGACATCGCCGCAATGCAACCGCTCAATGCCGTTGAAGCAGCACATTTCGCCCGTCTTGGTCACGCTCTAATGAGTCTTATCGAGAGCTGCCCAAAACCAGTTATTGCAGCCGTGAACGGATTTGCGCTCGGCGGGGGATGTGAGTTGGCAATGGCCTGTGATATGAGGATTGCAGCGGAAAATGCCCGCTTTGGTCAGCCCGAAGTGAATCTCGGGGTTATCCCCGGATTTGGCGGGACCTTGCGCCTGTCACGTCTGATCGGCAAAGGCAGAGCCAAAGAGCTGATCTTCACCGGTGACATGGTGAGCGCACAGGAGGCCTTCCGAATCGGTCTTGCCAACAAGGTGGTTGCTTCAGAAGATCTTCTCGCTGAAGCACACAGTATGGCGGCAAAAATCGCTGCCAAAGGACCTGTTGCAGTGCGGTTTGCCAAGGAAGCTATTGATAGCGGCCTGGAAATGGATCTGGATCGCGCCGGTCGTTTCGAAGCTGACCTGTTCGGACTTTGTTTCGCCACAGAAGATCAAAAAGAGGGTATGCAGGCGTTTCTGGACAAGCGCCAGGCTAAATTTACCGGTCGATGAAAGGGTAGATCATCAATGTATCTTGATTTGAATGAAGAACAGAATCTGATTCGTGAAACCGCAAGGGAGTTCAGTCAAGCGGTACTGGCGCCGGTTGCTGCCGACCTTGACCGCGGCGAAGCGCAGGAAACCTTTTTTGAGAACCTTAGACAGCTTGCTGAGCTTGGTTTTATGGGACTCAATGTCAAAGCCGATTACGGTGGCTCAGAAGCCGGTGTTATCGCCTTTAGTGTCGCATTGACTGAAATCGCCCGTGCTTGCGCCTCGACGGCCGTCTCCGTCTCGGTTAACAACATGATCTGTGAAGTGATCCAGGCGGTCGGCAGCGAAGAGCAGAGACATCGCTACATCCCTAAAATTTGTAGCGGTGAATTCTTGGCGGGGGCTTTTGCCCTGACCGAAGCCGGTGCGGGTTCCGACCCTGCGGCCATGACCACCTTGGCCGTACGCGATGGTGACGACTGGGTGCTTAACGGTAGCAAGATCTTCATAACCAGTGCGCCTTATGCTGGAGTCTTTGTGGTCTGGGCTGTGACTGATCGCAGTGCGGCCAAGGGCAAAGGAATCAGTTGTTTCCTGATTGAAGCCGGAACACCAGGGTGCATTGTCGGGCGTGCCGAAGAGAAGATGGGCCAGCATGCCTCAGCGACCAATGAATTGCTTTTGCAGGATTGTCGTGTTCCAGGCAGTGCCTTGATGGGGAAACTTAATGATGGTTTCCGGATCGCAGTCTCTGAACTGGCCGGTGGGCGGATCGGTATCGGTTCGCTGGGGCTCGGCCTTGGCCTGCAGGCTATCGAAACTGCGACTCGCTATGCCCTTGAACGTAAGCAGTTCGATCAAAGTATCAGCAATTTTCAGGCAATCCAGTGGAAGATTGCCGATGCTACGACGGAACT
>JBFLJZ010000159.1:0-11098 GCA_040882925.1 Desulfuromonadales bacterium | reverse complement strand
GGGTCTCCTTGGCGGCGATGTCAATAATCCACTTCAGGTCGGCCGGCAGCTTGTTGTAGGAGTCCTGGTTGATGAAAAAGGCGCACTGGCAGGATGGTTGGTGCACGCCGGGCTGGATGACGTACTTGGTGATGTCGTCAAAACCCATCGGGTAGTTGATCGCCGGGGTGCTGAACTCGGCCGCGTCGATTACGCCGCGCTCCAGGGCCAGGTAAACCTCACCGCCGGGCAGCGGCGAAACGCTGGCGCCAAGCTGGGTCATGATGTCCATGTACCAGCCTGGAGTCCTGACGCGCATGCCTTTGAAGTCCGACATCTTCGAGGCCTTCTTGTTCGAGAAGAGGCCAAGTTCCTGGCCGACGTTGCCGCCCGGCAGGGCGAACAGGTTGTAGCGGCCGTACAGTTCCTGCATCATCTCCAGACCGCCGCGCTCGTAGAGCCAGATGTTGTAGCCTTCGGCGTCGAGGCCAAACGGAACCGAGGCAAAGGCGACAAACGCTTCGTTCTTGCCCTTCCAGTAGCCGGGCCAGTCGTGGCCGATGTCGGCCTGACCTTTGCTGACCGCATCGAAGCTTTCCATGGCACCGACCAGCTCGCCGGCCGAGAACAGCTTGATGTCGAGGCGGCCGCCCGAGGCCAGTTTCACCGAGTCGGCAAAGTGTTGTGCCACGTCATAAAACAGCAGCCCTTTGGACCACGGCATGACCATTTTCCACCGGAATTTTTCTTCGGACGGTTTGATTGTGCGCAGTTCTTTTTTGACTTCCTCGTGACGTTTGTCGACGCCGAACTTTTCCCGCTTGGCAGCGAATGCCGTCGGGGCCAGGGCCATGCTGAGAATGACCAGCAGGCCAACTATCAGTTTCATCTTCCGCATGTTCTACCTCCTTCGTTTGGGTTGCAGGTTTTCTGTGGCAACGGAGCCACCAGCAAACAACATGATAAGACCACTAAATGGTATGACCAGTTGTTGAACGGTATCGGATCCTCCTTTTTAGGTCAAGGAAAAAATAAAACGTCGTTATTTGTCCGCTTCGGCAGACTGGCCGCTCAGGGCCTTTCTATCTGCCTGCGTTGGCGAAGGTTTTTCAGTTTACGGGCCACCGTCGGCTGGCTCATGCCAAAGTGTATCGCAATTTTGCGAGTTGTCCGATATTCCTTCAGCGCCCGGATCAGCAGCGTGTCTTCATAGTCCTGGATCAGGTCGACCAGGCTCTTGCTCGCGCCGGTCTCTACGACAGCATCGTTCTCTAATGGGCCCAGTGATTCGATTTCGCTGGCGGTCGATGTGACGATCATGCGCTCGACGACATTTTCCAATTCCCGGATATTCCCTTTCCATGGCATTGCGGTCATCCTCTTGATCAGTGTCTCGGAGAATCGCTTGTAGCTGTTGTAGCGCCGGTTGTAATGATCGGTAAAATATCGGATCAGCAAAGCAATATCTTCACGCCGTTGGCGCAGCGGAGGGATCTGTACCGGGACGACATTGAGCCGGTAATAGAGATCCTCGCGAAACCGGCCGAGGGCGACCTGCGCCGCCAGGTCGCGATTGGTCGCGGCGATGATCCTGACATCAACGGACTGCTCACCCCTGCCGCCGATCTTGTGGAACGCCTTGTCCTGGATGACGCCGAGCAGTTTCGACTGCAGGTGCAGCGGGATCTCGGTAATTTCATCGAGAAAGATCGTGCCGCCGTTGGCCTGCTCGAACAGGCCTGCTTTGCCTTTCCGGTCGGCCCCGGTAAAGGCCCCGGACTCGTAGCCGAACAGTTCCGCCTCGAGCAGGGTTTCGGGTATCGCCGCGCAGTTGATTTGCAGCAGCGGCTGGTGCTTGCGTTCGCTGGCCCGGTGAATCACCTTCGCCAGCAGGCTTTTGCCGACCCCTGACTCGCCGGTCAGCAGAATCGTCGAATCGGTCCCGGCAACCCTGAGCGCCAGGTCAATGACATCACTCATGTTCTGGCTGCAGGTGACGATGTCCTCCTCGTTCAGCATCTGGGTCCGCGCCGTGTCGGCGTCGATCTTTTTGCTGTACTGGACGACCGTCAGGTCCCAGATGGTGTTGATGATGTAGCGGATTGCGCCAGAGTCGTCGAACACCGGTCGCCCTTTAACCAGCAATTTGCGGCCGGTCCGGGTCGAATAGGTTGCTGTGACCGGCACTTTCTTTTCGATGACCAACAAGCTTGCCGAACCGGAAAAGTAATTGTCAGGGCCGACCAGGTCATAGAGTGAGCGGCCGACCAGTTCCGCGTTGGTAAAGCCGGACATCTCTTCGAAAGGCTTGTTGACCCGTATCGTCACGCCCTTGCCGTCGACGATATAGATGCCGTTGGCAACGTTGTCGAAAATGATTTCGAGCAGTTCCTGATCCATGCAGCGTCCGTTAACAGGCCGTCCAGCCGCAATCGATGGTAAAGTCGGTGCCGGTCATGCAGCCGGCGGAATCCGAACAGATGTAGAGCACGGCATCACCGATCTCGCTAGGCTCAATCATCTTTTTCACTGCGGCCTTTTTCAACATGATCGTTTCGATGACATCCTCTCTCGGGATGCCGTGGGTCTTCGCCTGGGCATCGATCTGGTTGTCGACCAGGGGCGTGCGGACGTATGCCGGGCAAATAGCGTTGACGGTGATGCCGTGCGGTCCGCCTTCCAGTGCGGTGGTTTTGGTCAGCCCCATCATGCCGTGTTTGGCGCTGATGTAGGCCGACTTGAATTCCGAGGCGCGCAGGCCGTGGACCGAGCTGATATTGATGATGCGCCCCCAGCCCTTGGACTTCATGTGCGGCCAGCAGTACTTGGTGAGCAGGAAGGGGGCTGTGAGCATCAGCGAGATGATAAAATTCCATTTTTCTTCCGGAAAATCCTCAACCGGACTGACGTGCTGAATGCCGGCATTGTTGATCAGGACATCGACAGACCCGTACTTTTCCACCGCTGCGCTCACCAGCGCTTTACAGTCTGCGGCATCGGTCAGGTCGACCTTGATGAAATGTCCGCCGATACGGGCGGCCTGTTGACCGCCGATCTCGGCATTGACATCAGCCATCACGACCTGGTAGCCGGCATTGGCCAGGCTTTCGGCAACGGCCAAGCCGATGCCGCTCGCGGCTCCGGTGACAAGTGCAACTCGTTTCTCCATGATTGTCTCCTTGATTCCGTTTCAGGCGCCTTTGATGTCCGGCGCGATGTCAAAGGCGCAGCCGGTCGCCGCGCGGATTTCATCAACTGACGAGAAGGGTGAGACTTCAAGGAGAGTCATGCCCCGCTCGGCGTCGATGCTGAAGACGCCTTTGTCGGTGACCAGCAGGTCGACAACATTCTGGCCGGTGATGGGCAGATCGCACTGTTCAAGGACTTTCGGGCTGCCATCCTTGGCGTTATGCTCCATCATCACGACCACTTTCTTGACTCCTGAGACCAGGTCCATGGCGCCACCGGGCCCCTTGACCATCTTGCCCGGAATCATCCAGTTGGCCAGGTCGCCGAAACGGTTGACCTGCATGCCGCCGAGCACGGACAGGTCAACATGCCCGCCCCGGATCATGGCAAACGATTCGGACGAATCGAAAAAGCTCGCGCCCGGAATCGTGGTAATTGTCTGCTTGCCGGCATTGATCAGGTCTGCATCGACTTGCTCTTCGGTCGGGAAAGGCCCGATACCGAGCAGGCCGTTCTCCGATTGCAGGGTGATGTTGATCTGATCGGGGATGAAGTTGGCAACCAGGGTCGGCATGCCAATGCCGAGGTTCACGTAGTCTCCGTCGGCCAGCTCCTGGGCAACCCTTTTCGCCATCCATTCGCGGGTTTCGTTAAAACCTTTGGCAGAGATTCCGGCTCCGGAAACGGTGCGCTGTTCGATCGGTTTCTCGTAGGCCGTGCCAAGCACCAGGCGATCGACGTAAATCCCCGGGACATGGATGTGGTGCGGGTCGATCTCGCCGATTTCGACGACCTCTTCAACTTCAGCCACGGTGATCCGCCCGGCTTTGGCGCAGGAGGTATTGAAGTTGTTGGCGGTTTTGCGCAGGATCAGGTTGCCGGCCTTGTCCGCCTTCCAGGCCTTGACGAGGGCGAGATCGGTGGTGATGCTGTCTTCGAGGACATAGGCAACGCCGTTATACTCCTTGACGTCTTTACCCTCGGTGAGGACCGTGCCAACGCCGGTCCTGGTGTAGAAGGCCGGGATGCCGGCACCACCGGCACGCATTTTTTCCGCCAGGGTCCCCTGGGGAGTCAACTCGAGCTCCAGTTCGCCGTTCAGATACTGTTGTTCGAACAGCGCATTTTCACCAACGTAAGAAGAAATCATTTTTTTGATCTGGCGGGTCTGCAACAGCAGGCCGAGGCCGAAGTCATCAACACCGGCGTTGTTGCTGACAACCGTCAATCCCTGCGTGCCGGCTGCGCGCAAGGCCAGGATCAGTTTCTCCGGGATGCCGCAGAGGCCGAAGCCTCCGGCAGCGATGGTCATGTCATCTTGGAGCAGGCCTTCAAGGGCTTTGGCTGCATCAGTGTAAATCGGTTTCATGGTCTCTCCTCGGATCAAAGTGCTCAGACAGTTTCAAACAGGGCGGCGACGGCCTCACCACCGCCGATACATAAAGAGGCAACGCCGAAGCGTGCCTTGCGCTGCTGCATTTCTCGTATCACGGTTGCCGCCAGCCGGCCGCCGCTTGCGCCGATCGGATGACCGATCGACACGGCACCGCCATTAACGTTGACCTTGTCCGGATCGATCTGAAGCTGCTTGATGGCAACCAGCGGGACAGCGGCAAACGCCTCGTTGATTTCAAACAGGTCGATGTCGTGCAAATCCAGCCCGGCCTTGTCAATCACCTTGCGAATCGCCTCGACCGGCGCCTCGGCGAAATTGTTCGGCGCAATGCTGTGGGTCGCGGAGGCGACAACCCGTGCGACCGGGTTCAGGCCGTGGTGTTTCACCGCAACGCTCCCGGCCACAAGCAGCATGGCGGCGCCATCGTTGATGCTCGACGCATTGCCGGCGGTGATGGTGCCGTCTTTTTTAAAGACCGGTCGCAGCGATGTGAGTTTTTCAATGTTGCCCTTGCCCGGTTCTTCATCGGTTGCCACGACCACGTCACCCTTGCGGCCGCTGACCGTGACCGGCGCCAGTTCGTCGGCAAAGGTGCCGTTGCTCAACGCGGCCTGGGAAAGTTGATAGGACCGAGCGGCATACCCGTCCTGTTCATCTCGACTGACCTGGTGACGCTCAATCCAGGCCTCGGTGATGTCACCCATATGGATGCCGGTATCGGGGTCAAGCAGGCCGTCGACCAGCATCATGTCGAGCATCTTGCCTGAGCCCATGCGCTGGCCGAAACGGGCGGCAGGGAGCAGGTAGGGTGCCAGGGACATGTTTTCCATGCCACCGGCCATGACGATGCCGGAGTCGCCCAGACGAATCGAGTCCGCGGCGAGCATGATGGTTTTCAGACCACTGCCGCAGACCTTGTTAATCGTCATGGCATGAGCGCTGTCCGGAATGCCGGCGCTACGCATCGCCTGGCGTGCCGGTGCCTGGCCTGATCCACCCTGGAGGACCTGGCCGATAATGACTTCATCGATTGCCGTGGGCGGCAATCCGGTCTCTGCCAGGATGAATCGGATCACCTGTGCAGCCAGCTGGGGCGCTGGCACGGTCGCGAGAGTGCCACCAAAAGAGCCGAAAGGGGTGCGGCGTGCAGAAACTACGAAAACGTCCGACATGTGAGCCTCCTGAAATATATTGGTCAACTCTTTAGTAGCGGTCCGCAAGTCCCGTACCAAGTGACAAAAAACATGGTAAAATGAGAACTTGAGCGCTGTGGTGAACGTCCCGGTGCAGGAGGAATGAATCATTAGTGAATCACCTTTTTGACAATTGTCAAACCACTCCACCAGAAAAGCAGATACAGGGAAAGATTCATTTTTGAATCTAATGATGCACAATTGATTCAGTTTTTCGTCAGCTGAATCAATTCTAGAATAGTGTTTGTTTTATCTCTTGACAGCTATGGGTCGAGGAGTCTAACATAAATTGGTCATACCAATTGCTTGTTTTACCTTGAGGGCCAATTATGGAGAAATTTATCAGCGCGGCAGGCAATGTTGGCGCAGACGTTCAGGTGCTGGCAAACCTTGAAGAGCTCGTCACGTACATCGCTGACCGCTGCGAGGGTCGCCTGATGATATCAAGCTGCCCGAGTCTTTTGCGTGCCGGCGTACCGGCCAGGCTCGAGGCCGCCGGTCTGGATCTGGTTGATGAGGATTTCCGCAGCCGCGGGGCTGATGCTGCTGCCGGTTTGACCGGTGCGAATTTCGGCATCGCAGCGACGGGCACGGTCGTCCTCGAAAGCACCGATGAAACGGTGCGGATCACCACAACCCTGCCGGAAAAACATTTTGTCCTCCTCGACCCGCGCAAAATCCTGGCGACCGCCGACGAGGCCGTGCCGCTGCTCAACGATTTTCACCGGCAGCTGCCGCAGGCCTACCTGGCCTATATCACCGGCCCCAGCCGGACTGCGGATATCGAGCGGGTTCTGACCATCGGTGTACATGGCCCCGCTGAACTGCACATCCTCCTGCTGGAAGGGGTGTCGGAAGATTTGATGGAGAGATGAATCCGAAGCGCGAGGTGCTAGGCGAGAAAAACTTTAAGCCTTTTCACTTTTCACTTTTTACCGATCACGGACTTAACCATGAATAAAGCAGATCGCAGCAGACATTACCAGGACCGGGTCCGCAAGGCCATTGCGAAACCGCGCCTGCAGGATACCTTGCATCGTTTTGCCGACGCCTACGTTATTGCCCGTGAGGCGGCCTTTGCCGGCCAGGATTTCGAAGCATTACGCACGGCGATTGGCGAGATGAAAGATGAGGTGCGCGACAACCTGCCGCGTTATCGTGATCAGTTCATCGCCAACGCGGAGGCCGCCGGGGCGAAAGTCCATATTGCCCGAACCGCTGCAGAGGCCAATGACTACATCTGCAACCTGGCCAAGGAGCGCGGCGTCAAGACTGTGGTCAAAAGCAAGAGCATGGCGAGCGAGGAGACCCATCTCAACCATGCCCTCAAGGACGCGGGAGTCGAAGCTCTCGAGACCGATCTCGGTGAATGGATCATCCAGCTGGCCGGCGAAAGACCGAGCCATATGGTGATGCCGGCAATTCACATGCTCAAGGAAGAGGTCGCCGAGCTGTTCAGCAAGGTGACCGGTAAACAGGAGCCGGCCGAGATCCTGCACCTGGTACGGCTCGCCCGGCGACAGCTGCGCCAGGCCTATCTCGACGCCGACATGGGCATCACAGGCGCCAACGTCGCGGTGGCGGACACCGGCGGCATCGCCCTGGTGACCAACGAAGGCAACGCCAGGCTGACGTCAACCCTGCCGAAAATTCATGTTGCATTGGTCGGCATGGAAAAACTGGTGCCGACGCTCGCCGATGCCAACCGGATCATCAACGTGTTGCCGAAGAATGCCACCGGGCAGTTGATCACCTCCTACATCACCTGGATCCGCGGCGCAGTGCCCTGTGGTGATGAACACAAGGAGCTGCACATCGTCCTGCTCGACAACGGACGTTCGGCACTGGCCGAATCGCCGCACTGTCGTGATGCGCTGCGCTGTATCAAGTGCGGCGCCTGTGCCAACGTCTGCCCGGTCTACCAGACCGTCGGCGGCCATGTCTTCGGTCATATTTATATCAGCGCGATCGGCGTTATCCTCACGGCCTTCTTCCACGGCCTGGACAAAGCCTCCGAGCTGGTTCGCGCCTGCATCGGCTGCCGTGCCTGTGTCGCGGTCTGCCCGAGCAATATCGACCTGGAAAGCATCATCCTGCACCTGCGTGAAGTGATTGGCGAAGAAGAAGGCGTCGGCGCCGGTAAATCTCTGGTGTTCAAAAATGTCATGCGCAACCGCAAGCTGTTCCACGGCATGCTGCGCGCCGCCAGTGTGCTGCAGAAACCGGTGACCCGTGGCGAACGGACCATTCGTCACTTGCCGCTGTTCTTCTCGGGCTTGACCGAATGGCGGACTTTGCCGGCGATCGCCGACAAACCGCTGCGCGACCTGTGGCAGAACCTGCCGCAAAAGGTCGAGAAGCCGCGTTACCGGGTAGCCTTTTTCGCCGGCTGTCTGAACGACTTCGTCTATCCGGAGATGGGGATCGACCTGGTCAAGGTCCTCAATCATCTCGATGTCGAAGTGACCTTGCCGCTGGAGCAGAGTTGCTGCGGGGTGCCCGCCCTCTACTCGGGAGACAAGGACACCGCGGTCGCCATGGCCGAACAGAATATCGACGCCATGCTCCGGGACGAGCCCGATTTTGTCGTCACCTCCTGTCCGACCTGCACCATGGCCCTGCAGCGCGACTTTATCGACCTGCTCAAAGACAATCCGGTCTGGGCCGAGAAGGCCATGAAACTTGCCGAGATCACCATCGATATCTCCTGTTTCATCGCCGACAAGCTTGACGGCGCGGAGGCCTTCGGCAAGGCCGTCAAAGCCGAGACAGTGACCTACCACGATTCCTGTCACCTGAAGCGCGGCGCCGGGGTCTGGGAACAGCCCCGTCGACTGATCGCCGATTCCGGCCGGGACGTCGTCGAGATGGCGCACAGCGACCGCTGCTGCGGCTTCGGCGGGTCCTACTCTTTTACCAGCCACGCCGACATTGCCAAGCAGATCCTGGGCAACAAGATCAAGGATATCGAAGCGAGCGGTGCAGCCTGTGTGGCGATGGACTGCCCGGGCTGTATGATGCAGATCCAGGGCGGGCTCGAAAAACAGGAAAAAAACGTCAGGGTCAAGCACACTATCGAACTGCTGGCAGAGAACCTCGACGATTAGCCACCCGCCTTGATCGACAACCTTTCTGGGGCACTTCCGGGACACTTTCCGCAAGTGTCCCGATTTTTTTCGGCGTGACAACCGAACAGAGGTTGGCCGCCAGGCCTCCAAGAGACGAAGACAGGACAACCGCACCCGGGCGGGAATCAACAAAATTTCGCTTGATCGCTCATAGACAACCGATTTGCCTGATGTCTGCGTGACTTTGCGGCGACAAACCTTGGTTGAGATTGTAGGACCGATTTATTTGTCGGGCATCGCTTAATATGGCACAATTCAATCAATAGCAAGCCGTGACGAACTGGAGTGGCCGTGTCTGATTTCAGAGAACAGCTCAGCAGTGCAATCGTTGAATTGCCTGCCGGCGCGCTACGGCGCATGGTTGGCGTGGTTCGAGCGCTCGACAGGCTGAGTCGCAATCCGGCATATCGTGAACAGATTTACGCAGAAGTCCCGGACGTCGCCCGCTTTAATCCGGGATACGATGCGGTCATGATGTGCTACGATTTTCATCTTGATGGTGATGCGCCGCGGCTGATTGAAGTCAACACCAATGCCGGCGGTGGCTTGCTGGCCATCCTGGCGCATGACCCTGCCCTGCCTGCCGATCACCGGTGCCTTTCGGCAAGGCTTCGAGAGCGCCTGCTGCAATCCTTTTGCGATGAGATAAACCAGTATTCTTCAGGTGCGCAGCTGAAGCCGGCACGGGTTGCCATCATCGACGAGGATCCGACCGGGCAGCATCTCTATCCCGAGATGCTTGCCTTTGCCGATCTGTTCAGGTCCTGGGGGGTGCCGACCGAGATCGTCGAGCCGCAAAGGCTGCAAGCGTCCGCCGATGGCATCAGCCTCGACGGCCAACCCGTCGACCTGGTCTATAACCGGCACTGTGACTTTTACCTGGCAAGCGACGGGATGGCCGGGTTGCGACAGGCCTACCTGGCCGGCAAGGTGTGTCTGACACCCAACCCGCATATGTACGGCCTGCTTGCCGACAAGCGGCGCATGATTCTCTGGTCTGCTAACGCATACCGCGCGGCATGGCAGCTGTCCGGGGCAGATGATCGGCTGCTCGACCAGGTTGTTCCCGGGACCTGGCTGCTTGCCGACCAGGACCCGCAGCAGGTGTGGTCTGATCGCAAGCAGCTGATTTTCAAGCCGGTAGACCGCTTCGGCGGCAAGGGCGTTCTGCTCGGCGAAAAGATTTCCCGCAAACGCTTCGAGCAGCTGCCGGCGGCGATGACACTGGTCCAGGAGATGATCCCGCCGAGCATGACAGAAGGTATCGACCAGGTTCCCATGAAAACCGACCTGCGTCTCTACGCCTATCGCAACCGGGTGCTCGGCGTGTCCGCCCGGCTGTACCGCGGCCCGGTAACCAATATGCGCACTCCGGGCGGCGGTTTCGCCCGGGTCCGAATCATTTAAACACTTTCAAAAAACCTTTTTTCTACTGTTCCTGATCCTATTTCATGCTGGGTAGACCCTTGCATGGAATCAATCCAGAGCTGATCAGCATGGGATTGGCTGTGATGTTACCGGCGCAGCTGGTAACGCCGCACAGCACGGTTGTGCTCTCTCAGCGTCTCAGAAAATTCATGCGTGCCATCACCTCGGGCCACGAAATAGAGCGCCTTGGTCTTGGCTGGGTTGGCTGCTGCGCGCAGGGCGAACAGCCCCGGGCTGGCAATCGGTCCCGGCGGCAGGCCTCTTTTGCGGTAAGTATTATACGGGGTCGGCGTCGCCAGGTGCTTGCGGGTGAGGTTGCCGTCAAAATCGGCAATCCCGTAGATCACCGTCGGATCGGCCTGCAGGGCGATGCCACGCTTGAGACGATTATGGAAAACGGCCGAAATCAACGGCATCTCCATGACGTTGCCGGCCTCCTTCTGGATGATCGAGGCCAGGGTCAGCAGCTCATGTCGGTTCATCTGCAATGCTGCGGCACGTTCCAGCATGGCCGGCGAAAAATGCCGGTTCAGCTGGTCGACCATGGCGCGCAAGAGCTGCCTTACAGTTGACGAAGAGGTATAGGTGTAGGTTTCCGGAAACAGATAGCCTTCCAGGGAGTCCGCCTCGATCGCCAGCTCTTTGATGAAACCGGGGTCATAGCAGGGGGCGAGAAAGTCCTCGGCTGTGCCGATCCCGGTTTCCGCCAGGCGCACGGCAATTTCCCTGAGGTTGAAGCCTTCGGGGATCGTGACCTGGAACCTGCGGATATCACCGGCAACCAG
>JBFLJZ010000158.1:0-17270 GCA_040882925.1 Desulfuromonadales bacterium | reverse complement strand
CTTTTCGTCGCCAACGAAGGGAAACTGCTGGCTTTCGTAGCACCGGATGCAGCCGAACAGGCACTGGCGATCATGCGCAAACATGAATTCGGCAAAGCGTCCGCCGTGATTGGTGAAGTCACATCGCCCAACAAGGGCAAGGTTCGTCTGCAGACTGCGATCGGCGGACTGCGGGCGATTGAAATGCTTGCCGGCGAACAGCTCCCGCGCATCTGCTGACCCATATGGTGTTTTCACCACACTGCGGATAAAAAGCTGCTCCTTTCAACGTATCGCCCTACAGAACAGCGTCTCGACCATTAAAACGGGCTAATAAGTCGAATCATTTCAGGCAGGTCCAGCCGCACACAACATATGTAATAAAATGGCACGCCTGATGCATTGCCATATCATATCGCATTCTCCGTCCGTTCCCGAATACGTCGAGAAAGGAGATCAATATGTTCAAGCTCTCGGCTCTGATTGGTAGTTTAGCGTTTTTCTGCAGCAGCTGGCTCTCAGGTTTTACCCTTCCGCGCATCACACAGAATGCGGCGGATTACCTCCTGATGCCGTTGCTCGGCTATATCATGATCATCGTGGCAGCACAGATTGCTGCCAGAATACTTCCGGAACAAGCATAAAACATTAAGCAAGGGGCGGAACGGCTAAAACATTTAATATCTTCTATGGAGTCACTCAAGAGGGAACGGATATGATCCGCTCCCTCTTGGTGTTTGGGGGCTTCGGCCAAGCGATGAATGTTTCGATTAACCGCCAAAGGCCAGCAAACAGAGGATGCCTGGTGAACAAAACCATGCCAGGGCGAGGTTATGGCCTGCGTCAAGTCATAACAGACTTCTGTTGTTTGATTCTTTTGCAATGCAAAAACAGCGGATAAAAAACAAAAAAAGCCGATGACAGCGTCTCAAAACACAGAAAAGGTATTTTTTTACATTTTTTTTACAACAAAAAATTCGACGGATTTCTCTATAAAAACCATATCTTGCAGCTTTTTACCTTTTAAAAACAGTATTTTACAAAATTTTCTCTATTGACGGCACAATTCGATTGGTCTTACCATTTACTTAACTACACCATGAAAAGAAAAGGAAAGATTATGTTCGCCCTCCCAGCAATACTCAACAACACCGCAAAACTTTTCTACCGCCGACTCCGCGAGGTCGCCTACGATGATATGGCGCATCAGGCATCGGACTGGATCCCAGAGGAACTCCGCATCGAAACAAAAGGTTCCAGCAGGCCGATTGATCTCGATTTTAACGTCCCGAAAAGGCATCGCCTCAACTGGATTCGCCGGACCATTCAGCACTTGCCGCACTAGAGTGCTCCAGGTTTTATTATGAACAAGGCGAAGCCAGAACGGGCTTCGCCTTTTCAGTTGAATATTTTGATTCAGTCGCTCGTGCAGTCCCCCTGGGTTCTTCTTACCTAACATTTTATCACCTAAACAATTGCACCGTCAGAGGATCAGAACCGGCGGGTCGTCTCGCCAGACGCCATACTTTTTCTCCAAGCGGCGACAAATAAGTATGCAAAAACCGCCTTTCTCCTTGCGGAGGGCATCTCCTCTGCCGGGTTTCCGTGATTTCAAGAACCTGCTGTGAGGGGAATCCGGCCCTGTCTCTAAGGGCCTGACCTTTCTGTGTGACCTGGAAGGGAAAAGCATAAAAACATGACAACCTATGCAATCCTCCACATCAGGAGAGGCTCAAAAGAGCCTCGAGACCTGCGGGGGAAGCGTAGACACTCGATCAGATCGATCGGCCTGAATTAAAGGTGCCGCCCTGACGAGCCAGACATGCCCAGCGCAGCCAAAAAGCTTTCTTTTGCTTCGTTTTCTTTGTCGCAACAAAGAAAATGACGTTGCTGTCGGGCAACCCCGACGGTTTTGCTTTTAAACTTAGAAGCTTTGTATTTACCGTTGTATATCCGATCCCCACTATAAATGATTAAACCTTTAAGCGGTGTGATGTGACCCGCCGGTTCTGCTTTAAGTTTTAAGCTCAGAAATCAAAAAAGTCATTCTATCGACACATAAATCCAATAATCTCATCAATAAACTCTGCACCGAATCTGCGCAGCTTGTGTTTGCCGACACCGTTGATGGCCAGCATTTTCTCTTCATCTGTCGGCATCTTGGCCGCCATCTCTGCCAGGGTGGCATCACCGAAGACCACGTAGGGAGGCACCCCTTCGGCATCAGCCAGACGCTTGCGGCGCTTGCGCAGCGCGTCAAACAAGTCATCATCGTAATCGAAATCGCCAGTCTGCAGGCGACCCTTTTTCGGCAGTGCCTTGACCCTGATGCGCGGTTTGGCCAGAACCAGACGTTCCTCGCCACGCAACAGGGGGCGCGCCGCTTCGCTCAGCTTCAGCACCGAGTAAGCGGCGACATCCTGGACCAGGTAGCCGCGATGGATCAACTGGCGAATCAGACTGCTCCAGGCATCTGCGACCTTTTCCGCACCGATGCCGTAAGTTGACAACTTGTCGTGGCCGAGATCGAGTACACGCTGTGTTTGCGCGCCACGCAACACGTCGACCACATGACCGACGCCGAAACGCTGGCCAACCCGGAAGACGCAGGACAACGCCTTCTGTGCATCGACCGTGGCATCGTAAGTCTCGGGCGGGTTGAGGCAGACATCGCAGTTGCCGCAATCCTTTGCGAGATGCTCGCCGAAGTAGCCGAGCAGGACCCGGCGGCGGCAGGTCTGTGCCTCTGCGAAACCGACCATCGCCTGGAGCTTGTGCAATTCTATGCGCTTCTGTTCCGGGTTGCTGCTTTTTTCGATCAGGCCGCGGCTGATGGCGATGTCGCCATAACCGAACAGCAGCAGAGCCTCTGCAAACAAACCATCCCGCCCCGACCGGCCGGTTTCCTGGTAATAGCTCTCGATATTTTTCGGCAGGTCATAGTGCACCACGAAACGGACATTCGGCTTATCGATACCCATGCCGAAGGCAACCGTTGCAACGACGATATCGACCTCGTCACGCAGGAACATCTCCTGCACCTGTTTGCGTTGCTTGTCTGCCAGTCCCGCATGGTATGCCCGGGCTTTGACTCCGGACGCCGCCAGTCGCTCGGCAAGTTCCTCGACCCGCTTGCGTGACAAGGCATAGACGATGCCGGCTGCGTCACGATGGTCTGCGATAAATGCCTGCAACTGATCAAAAGGCTTTTGTTTTTCGACAACCGAGTAACGGATATTCGGCCGGTCGAAACCGGTGACAAAACACTCCGCGTGTTGCAAGCCGAGTTTGCGCAGAACGTCCTGTCGGGTCTGCGGATCCGCCGTTGCAGTCAGACCGATCATCGGCACACCGGGGAAAAGCCTGCGTAACTGCCCCAACCTCACGTATTCGGGGCGAAAGTCATGGCCCCACTGGGACACGCAGTGAGCTTCGTCAATCGCAAACAGGGCAATCTTCTGGCCACGCAGCCGCTCGAGGAAGTCTTCACTCAACAACCGTTCCGGAGCAACGTAGAGCAGGTTCAGTTCACCGGCATGCAGCTGTGCGAGGATGCCGCGGGCTTCTGCAGCGTTGAGGGAAGAATTGTAAAAGGCCGCACGGACGCCGCTCGCCAGCAGCGCGTCAACCTGGTCCTTCATCAACGAGATCAGGGGTGACACGATGAGGGCCACCCCATCGCGGTGCAGAGCGGGAATCTGGTAACAGAGAGATTTACCACCACCGGTCGGCATCAGGACAAATGCATCCCGGCCTTCGATCAGGTTTTTGATGACTGCCTGCTGGTCAGGGCGAAATTCAGAGTAGCCAAAAACCTCTTGCAGGGTCTGGCGTGGATCGACTGGTTTTGACATGAAAGCGACATCCCTCGACGTGGGGCGCATATGCACCGATAACATGACATGACAAAAAGGCCCGGCGGTTCTCACGCCGATTCGCTTGGTTCACGCCAAAGACGCAAAGTTTTTTATGAAAAGAACCAACCTGGTCTCGCACTACGCACCTCTGACCTTCTGTCGCAACGCCAAATCGAGCAGGATCAAAGCCACCATTGATTCGACGATCGGGACAGCACGCGGCACCACGCAAGGGTCATGACGGCCCTTGGCCTCGAGGATGACAGGTTTGCCCGCAAAGTCGACTGTCTGCTGCGACTGGCCGATTGTTGCCACCGGCTTGAACGCCACCCGGAACAGCACCGGCTCGCCACTCGAGATACCGCCCAGAGTCCCCCCGGCGTTATTGGACACGGTTCCCAGGCGATCTTTCTTCATGACGAAAGGATCGTTATGCTGTGAACCGCGCAGCCGGGTTCCGGCAAAGCCCGAGCCGATCTCGAAGCCCTTGGTCGCCGGCAGCGACAGCATCGCCTGGGCCAGTTTGGCCTCGAGCTTGTCGAAGACCGGCTCCCCCCAGCCGACGGGAAGGTTGCGACAGACGCAGCTGACCACACCGCCGACCGAATCCTTGGCCTCCAGGACCTCGCGTACCAGTGCCTCCATGCGCGCCGCCGAAGCCTTGTCCGGGCAGCGCGACAAGTGCTGGTCGACCTGTTCACGCGTTACGCTGGCGATATCGACGCCGGAAGCCTCCTCGGAGCCGACGGAACTGACCCAGGCCACCGTGTCAACCCCCCACTCCTGGCGCAGGATCTTCTCGGCAATCGCACCGGCCGCGACCCGGCCGATGGTTTCACGGGCGCTGGAGCGACCACCACCGCTGCTGGCACGAACCCCGTACTTGCCCTGATAAGTGAAATCGGCATGCGATGGCCGCGGCACCAAATCCATCTCGCCGTAATCTCCGGGGCGCTGGTCTTTGTTGTGGACCAGCAGGCCGATCGGCGTACCGAGCGTCAGGCCATTCTCCACGCCGGACAGAATCGTCACCCGGTCCGCCTCTTCGCGCGGCGTGGTGATATCACTTTGTCCCGGTCGACGACGATCGAGCTGGGGTTGGATGTCAGCCTCGGACAGCGGCAGACCGGCCGGACAGCCATCGACTACGGCACCGACACCGATACCGTGAGACTCACCAAAAGTACTGACACGAAACAGGGTACCAAGCGAACTGGACATGTTTTATGCTCCAAGAAGATTTATGGCTGATTGTGTCTGGCCAGGAAATCAGATGCAGGCATTATAAACGATTCACCGTTTCATGGAAGCCCGGAAGCAAAAAAGCTTTCAAGCCGAGCCGGAGAAAACCCATTTTCCTGATTTGCAAAGCGAGGTTGCCATCCTGAGTCTTGCAGATTAAGATGGTGTCAAACCGCAACCACAGATCACAGCTGACAGGAGCACCCTATTGAGCACTCTTTCCATCGAGCTGGTTCCGCGCGATCGTGACTCACTGCAGCATGAGTTGCAGTTGATCAGGACGCATTTCCCGGCAATCGAAACCATCAACATACCGGACCTGCTCAAGTTTCCGCTGCGGAGCTGGGACGCCTGCAGACAGGCAAAAGCGCTGTTCCCGCATGCCATCCCGCACCTGCGAGCTATCGATTTCGACCTGCGCCAGCCATTTCCCCTGGTTGACGAGTTTATCCGCAACGAACTCGATACCGTGCTGGTGATCGCCGGCGACCAGCCGCAGGACATGTCCCGCAGAGTCTACCGCACCTCGTCGATCGAATTGATTCGCGTCCTGAGGGCCGCAATGCCCTCACTCAAGATTTATGCCGGCATCGACCCGTACCGGACCGGAATCAAAACCGAGCTGGACTATGTCAAGCGCAAGATCGATGCCGGAGCGGACGGATTTTTCACCCAGCCGTTCTTCGACCTGCGCCTGATGGAAATCTATTGCGACCTGCTGGCGGGGTTGGAGGTCTTTTGGGGAATCAGTCCGGTCATGAGTGAACGCAGCAAGGATTACTGGGACAATCTCAACAATGCGATCTTCCCGCCTGATTTCGAGCCGACCCTGGAATGGAACCGGCGCCTGGCGAAACAGGCCATGGCATTCGCCGGGCAAACCGGGGCAAACATCTACTTCATGCCGATTCGCATTGATCTGGTTGAATATCTGCAGGGGATATTGTAAAGCGCGGCAAACAGGCCGTTATGAACAGACCGTTACGAACAACCTGTTCGGGTCACTCATCACGGATCACTCATCACGGTTTCATCAATCCAACGGGTCAAAAGTCTCTTTCTCTGCATAGCAGAGGGGACAGACCCAGTTGTCAGGCAGGTCTTCGAAAGCCGTCCCGGGCGGGATATCGTTCATCGGATCCCCCTGGGCCGGATCGTAAATGTAACCGCAGTTGGCACAGATATACCGCATTTAACCCTCCTGATCATTAAAGGCTTTTCGCGCTTCGCACGTCTCGCTTCGCGCCTCGATTTTATACCGCAAAATATTTCGCCTGCGGATGATGGGCAATAATCGCCGAGGTGCTGACTTCGGGGACCATCTCCATCGTCTCGGTCAGGGTGACACCGATCTCCCCCGGCTTGAGCAACTCGAAGAGCATCTCGTGGGCGTCAAGGTCGGGACAGGCCGGATAACCGAACCCGTAGCGTGATCCCTGGTAGCCCTGGGTCACGTAGCCGGCCATGTCGTGCGGCTGGTCTTTGGCAATCCCCAACTCCCGGCGGATCACTTCGTGCCAGTATTCGGCCAGAGCATCGGTCACCTCGACACTGAAACCGTGCAGCATCAGATAATCGTGGTAACTGTCTGTTTCGAAAAGGCGCCTGGTCTCTTCGGCAATTTTATCGCCGATCGTCACGACGAAGAAGGCGGCAATATCGCCTCCCTCGTCGCGGCTGCGGTAGTAGTCGGCGATGCAGAGATGCGGCGGCAACTCCTGGCGCGGAAATTCAAACGTCAGGGTCTTGCCGTCGTCTTCGACGTGCAGGGCGTTGCCCTCACTGAAGCAGCGGAAATATCCGTAGGCGGCCTTGGGTTGCAGCAATTTTTCCGTCAACGACCGCTGCTGCAGCTTTTGATACAGGGGCTGTACCGTTTCCCTGACCAGCTTTTCATACTCTTGCGCCGTACTGCCGGAGGTTCGGCGATACCCCCAACGGCCACGGAACAGGGCCTGCACATTGACAAACGAAAACAACAGGGCCGGGTCAATCCCGGTGACATGGCGCCGGCCTAAAAATGGCGGGTCAGGGACAGGGTTGCTGCGATCGATATCGACATTCTTCAGCCCCGGCTTCATCCGCGCCGGGCCGGCCTTCGACTCGATCACGGTGGCGGTCAGTTTGCCCGCCTCAAAATCCTTCAGTGCCTTGAGCCCGGCGAAGGCATCGGCGCAGTAAACCACCGGCGCATCGTAGCCTGGGACACAGGACGTGGCGACGAACTCGCGGGTCAGGGCGGCCCCGCCAAGCAGGATCGGCATCTCCAGGCCGGCCTGTTTGAACTGTGGCATGCTTTCCTGCATGACGATGGCCGACTTGACGAGCAGGCCACTCAAACCGACGACATCGACCTGAAGCTCCCTGGCCTGCTGGATGATCGTTTCGGCCGGCACCTTGATGCCGATATTGAAGACCTTGTAACCATTATTGGAGAGCAGGATATCAACCAGGTTCTTGCCGATGTCGTGGACATCCCCCTGCACCGTCGCCAGCAGCACCTTGACGCCCTCCTCATGCTCAACCCTCTGCATATGCGGCTCCAGCCAGGCGACAGACTTTTTCATCGCCTCGGCAGACTGCAAAACAAAGGGCAGCAGTAATTCACCTTTGCCGAACAGATCACCGACATGGCGCATCGCCGGCACCAGGATCTGGTTGACGATCTCCAACGGCGGATAGCGTTCGAGCAATACGGCGAGGATGTCTTCGATGCCATCCTTATCACCCTTGAGGATCTTCTGGTGGAGTTCTTCCTCGGCTCGCTGGTCCAACGCAGCATCATCGTCCTCGGCGTCGGTGCGCTCGGAGAAATGCTCGATGAAACGCATCAGCGGGGAAACCTTCTCACCCCTGCCACGGTTGTAGATCAGGTCAAGACAAAACACCCTGTCTTCTTCACTGATCTGCGCCAGCGGCAAAATTTTTCCGGCATCGATGATCGCCGTGTCGAGCCCTGCCTCAACGGCTTCATGCAGGAAAACCGAGTTGAGGATTTTCCGTGCTGCCGGCGGCAGGCCGAAAGAGATATTACTCAGGCCGAGCAGGGTAAAAACGCCCGGCAGCTCCTGCTTGATGCGACGGATCGCATCCAGGGTCTGGATCGCGGCATCAACCAGGTTCTCGTCGCCAGCGCCGATGGTGAATGTTAATGGATCAAACAACAGGTCACCGGGACGCAGGCCGTGTTGATTGACGGCCAAGTCGTAGATTTTGCCTGCGACAGCGACCTTGTCGTCAGCCGTCATCGCCATCCCCTGCTCGTTGATCGTCAGGGCAACCAGAGCCGCGCCATACTGTTTTGCCAGCCGGCAGACCCTGTCCAGGGTTTTGCCGCCATCTTCGAGGTTGATCGAGTTGATGATGCAGCGGCCCGGGTAAATCTTCAAGCAGGCTTCGATGCAATCCGGGCTGGTCGAATCGATCATGATCGGAATCTTCAACGTCTCGGCATGCATTCTGACCAGACGGGTCAGATCGGCCAGTTCATCTCGCCCGGCATAGGCAGCGCAAATGTCCAGGACCTGGGCGCCCCTGGCTTCCTGGTCGAGGCCGATGCGCAAACAACCGTCATAATCCTCCGCAAGCAGGCATTCACGAAATTTTTTCGAACCGTTCGGATTGGACCGTTCGCCGATCAGCAACGGCGGTGTTTCCTGGGCTATTTCTACGGCCTGGTAAAGACTGGCAAGAGAAGGTTTCATATCTGCACCGTCCTTTTCGCCGGCGCAAGGTTTCGACAGGCTTTGGCCAGACTGGCAATGTGCTCCGGCGTGGTGCCGCAGCAGCCGCCTACGACGCTGACGCCATCCTGCTCGATGAACCGGCGCATGTGCTCGACATATTCCCCGGGCTTCATCGGGTAACAGGTTTTGCCGTCAATCACTTCCGGCAGGCCCTGGTTCGGCATGCACGAAATACGGCCCGGCCAGTTGTGGCTCAGGTAGCGGATATGCGACGCCATGTCGGCCGGCCCAGTGGCGCAGTTTAGGCCCAGCGAAAAAATCGGAAAGGGTTCGAGGGTGGCGCAGATCGCCGCGATATCGCTGCCAACCAGCATGGTGCCCTGGCGTTCCATCGTCACCGAAACCAGCACCGGCACCTCACGGCCAAGCTCTGCAAACACCTCGAAGCAGGCGACCAGTGCGGTCTTCACCTGCAGCAGATCCTGGCAGGTTTCGATCGCCAGGGCGTCGACACCGGCCTCGACCAATGCCCGCATCTGTTCGGCCAGCGATCTGGCCAGCGCTGCCACGCTGATATGGCCCAGTGACGGCAGCTTGGTGGTCGGTCCGACCGAGCCGGCCACATAGCGACCCGGACGGTCGCCGATCGCGTCGCGGGCGTTGGCAACCGCGGCCCGGTTGATTTCGACAACCTTGTCGCCCAGGTCGTATTCGTCGAGGACAATGGAACTGGCACCAAAGGTGTTGGTTTCCACCACCATCGCCCCGGCATCGATAAATGCTTCGTGCAGCGCGACGATCGTCCCGGCAGCCGTCAGGTTGAGCAGCTCATTGCAGCCCTCACAACCCTGCCATGCATCATCCGGGATCACCAAGTCCTGCAGGTTGGTGCCGCAGGCACCGTCGAACAGGAGGACTCTTTCATCACCAAAACTCATCATCAGAGCTATCCTAAAATTTTCAACCGGCGTCCCGCCGCGTCAGCCATTTCCTGACAAAGACGGCGAACCCGATGGTCCGCCCCGGCGCTTGACCCGTTTCGTCAATGGCTCACATCTTTTGCGCGAGCACAGACTATACAGACCCGGGCTGTTTCATAAAGGCCGTTGTCTTCGTTGTAAACGGATGCAGGTCGAAGGTGCAGTTCGCAGGTCACGCGGAAACAGAGGTCACAAGCCTGGCTCTCGGTATCCGTCGACTTGTAATCGCAGACATGACACATCCAGGGAGATTTTTCCATGCCATTCACCCAAAAAGCAGGTCACTTACTTTTTATCGCGGGAGCAGTGATCATCCTTGGCCACCGCAGCATTATGACCCCACAGAAGCACAAACGCAAGTTAACACATCGCAACAGACCACTCTCTACCGGCCATGAATAAGCGGCTCTTGACCCACCGGGATAAAACGGTATTCTTACCCTAATGTTTAACAACGCTGTTTCTGCAGCGACCATGATTCCGACAGAAATTTATCCGCACAAGGAATTGCCATGCAAACATTCAATCCACCGGTACGGACTTTGATGGGTCCCGGACCCTCGGATGTTCACCCGAGAATCCTCGAGGCCCTGTCTCGCCCGACCATCGGTCACCTGGACCCGGCTTTTATCGGCATGATGGATGAACTCAAGGAGCTTCTGCAATACACCTTCCAGACCCGCAACGCCATGACCATGCCGGTCTCCGCTCCCGGTTCGGCCGGGATGGAAACCTGTTTCGTCAACCTGGTGGAACCGGGTGACAAGGTCATCGTCTGCCAGAACGGCGTCTTCGGCGGACGCATGAAGGAAAACGTCGAACGCTGCGGCGGAGTCGCCGTGATGGTCGAAGACAAGTGGGGAGACGCCATCGACATCAACAAGCTCGAGGACGCCCTGCAGGCTCACAACGACGCCACAATCGTCGCCATGGTCCACGCCGAAACATCGACCGGAGCCCAGTCGGATGTGGCAGCGCTGGTCAAACTTGCCCACGAGCACGGTTGCCTGACGATCGTCGACACCGTCACCTCCCTCGGCGGCATCGCGGTCAAGGTTGATGAATGGGACATCGATGCCATCTACTCCGGATCGCAGAAATGTCTTTCCTGCACACCCGGGATAGCCCCGGTCAGCTTCAACGAGCGCGCCCTGGAGAAGGTCCGCAATCGTAAAACCAGGGTACAGAGCTGGTTCATGGATCTCAGCCTGGTGATGGGCTATTGGGGTGAGGGTGCCAAGCGTGCTTACCATCATACCGCGCCGATCAATGCCCTGTATGCCCTCCACGAAGCACTATTGATGCTCAAGGAAGAAGGGCTGGAGAACGCCTGGCAGCGACACAGGAAAAATCACCTGATCCTCAGGGCCGGCCTCGAGGCAATGGGCCTGCAGTTTGTCGTCAACGAAGCCGACCGTCTGCCGCAGCTGAACGCCGTATCAATCCCGGAAGGGGTGGATGACGCGACGGTCCGCGGCAGGTTGCTGCATGAGTACAACCTCGAAATTGGCGCCGGACTCGGTGTGCTGGCCGGCAAAGTCTGGCGGATCGGCTTGATGGGACATTCGAGCCGCATGGAAAATATCCTCTTGTGTGTCGGTGCGCTCGAATCGGTGCTTGGTGACCTGGGTGCCGGGATAAACCGCGGCGCCGCGCTGCCTGCCATGCAGCGTGCCAGCGCTTGATTCTGTCCACAGCCTTTCGCGCAGAACGGGGGAAGTCACCTGAAGACTTCCCCCATTCTGTTTAAGGGGAAAATCAACTCGGTGACGTAAAAAAGTTTGTCAACAGAAAAAAATTTATTGACTGAAACCTGAAAATATATTAATTGACTAAATCAGTCATAATTAAAACACTTAGCGTTTTCACTAACTTGATTAATTTTACTTTCCCGAGGGAGGTATCGATGAGTTCAACCGCAACACCCGGCCAGGGGCCGGGTCTGCAAATCCGCAACACCCTTGCCAGCGATTATGCCGACATTTATACCCCCGCAGCGCTGGACGCCCTTGGCCATATGTCACAATACAACAACGAGCAGAAACGCCTGATGGACGAGCGCACCAAGCGCCGCCTGACCCGGATGCGCGATCACCAACCGGTCGGCTTTCTGCCTGCAGATGGCGAAATCAAGGGCACCGGAATTCGCGTCCAGGACGCGCGCGACGGAAATTTCGTCGGCGCAGTGATCCCGCACGACCTGCAACGCCAGTGGCTACAGGGCACGGGGCCCGCCGCCAAACCGAACTCCCCGGTCCAGGCCAACCTGCGCAACGTCGCCTACGCCCTGCTCTCCGGTGCCGACGGCTGGATGTTCGACGGGGAGGATGCGCTTGGCCAGATCACCACCATGTCGCTCGACAACCAGCGCAGCCTGAAGTTGGCAGTTGCCCGCGACCCGCAGTTCCTCGAAGTCGCAGAGGCTGTCTCGCAAGAGATGAATGCCTGGGCCCGCGACTTCTTCGGTCGCGAGATTATCGCCGACTGGCGCAAACAGCTCGATTTCACCACCAAGATTTTCCGCGCTCGCGGACTGCATCTCGATGACCGGCACATCCGCCTGGATGGTCAGTCATTCTCCGCGTCGATCACCGACATGACCCTGTACGTGGTCAACAACTATAAAGCCTTGCAGGATGACGGCTCATCGATCGTTCTTTATCTGCCGAAAATCCAGACCGCCGAGGAGGCCGGATTCTGGAACAAGCTGCTATCAGCACTGGAAAACTACCTGGGCCTGGACGAAGGCACCATCAAGGTCTACGTACTGGTTGAACAGCTCGAAGCGACCTTCCAGTTGATGGAAATCAGGGCCGCCCTCGGCCTGCATTTCGTCGGCTTCAACACCGGCCGCTGGGACTACATCAACAGTGTCTCCGACGCCAACTGCTGGGACCCCGGCTTTATCAATCCCAACATCGAATCGATCGTCATGACCTATGGCTACATGCGCAACTACGAGGACCGCGTCCGCCGTGCCGTCAACACCCCGGATGCCAACGGCAACTTTGCCCTCTGGCAGGGCGGCATGGAGCCGAACATTCCGGTCGGTTCGAAACAAGGGGTTGCCAACAGCATGAAAAAGGCCAAGGCCGGGGCCGTCCGTGAGCAGCAGGAAGGTGCCTGCGGCAAGTGGATCGCGCACTGGAAAATGGCCCACATCATCCGACCGGTCTGGGAGGACATCGGCGAAGACAACCAGAGCGGTCGACCGTTCCCGCCCCTGACCTATACCGATGCGGACGCAGCGGGCCTGACTTTACTCGAGCCGGCCCCGCGGACTGTGCGGGGCGCCCGCAACCTGCTCAGCGTTGCGCTGCAGTACGGCAACGCTTTCGGCCAGGGGCTGCAGGCCGCAGCCCTCAAACCGGCTGACTTTTTCGGCAATGACGACATCCTTTACCTGATGGAAGACATGGCGACCGGTGAGATTCGCCTGAGCATTCTCTGGGAGTGGATCCACAAAGGTGCGGCCCTCACTGAAGATGACCCTGAAACCGGCTTGCAGGCAGGCGATGTTTTCAGCGTCGACATTTTCAATCGTCTGCTCGAAGAGGAGTACGCCAAGCTGCAGGCAGCAAGTAACCGTGATGTTCACGACAATTCCAAGGACACCACCTTGCCGATTGCTCGCGCTATCGTCGAAGCCTATGTCCTGGATAACGTCAAGGCTCCCTGGTATATCGACCTGTTGAATATCAACCTGAACAACCACGACCTGGAGTTGGCCAAGCAGCGCATCCGCCAATATATGGAGGCGTTCAAGCAAGAGGGCGTCCGGATCACTGAAAACCTTGACACTTTACCGGCTTAAGGCCGCCAGGATAAACGGGAGAAGAAAAAATGAACGGATTCGCTGATGACGTCAAGGCAACCCGGGACTGGTTCGCCAAACCACGCTTCGATAAGATATTGCGCCTCTATACGCCCGATCAGGTCGTCGAGCAGCGCGGCACCATCCCGGTCGACTACACCATTGCCCGGGATGCCGCGACAGCCTTTTACGATCGCCTGCAGGAGTTATTCAGCCAGGGCAAGTCGATCACCACCTTTGGCCCCTACTCGCCCGGCCAGGCGGTTTCCATCAAACGCATGGGGATCGAGGGGATCTATCTCGGTGGCTGGGCGACCTCGGCCAAGGGCTCGGCCCAGGAAGACCCGGGGCCTGACTTGGCCAGCTATCCCTTGAGCCAGGTTCCGGACGAAGCGGCGCCTCTGGTCAGGGCACTTCTCGCGGCAGACCGCAACCAGTATTTCCTGCGTTTGCGCATGAGTGAGCAAGAGCGGGCACGGATCCCCGAGGTTGACTACCGCCCTTTCATCATCGCCGATGCCGACACCGGCCACGGTGGTGATGCCCACGTGCGCAACCTGGTTCGGCGCTTCGTCGAAGTCGGCGTCCCGGGATACCACATCGAAGACCAGAAACCGGGCGTGAAAAAGTGCGGGCACCAGGCCGGCAAGGTGCTGGTGCCGGTCGACGAGCAGATCAAACGCCTCAATGCAGCACGTTTTCAGCTCGACGTGATGCGTGTTCCGGGAATCATCGTCGCCCGGACCGATGCCGAGGCGGCGACTTTCCTCGACGGCCGCGGCGATGAGCGTGACCATCGTTTCATCCTCGGCGCCACCAACACCAATATCCCCAACTACAAGACGGCCTTCCTCGCCATCATGCGCCAGTTTCACAACAAGGGGGTGCCGGAGATCAACGGGCACCTGATGTACCGTATTTCCGACCAGGCCTACGCTGCAGCCGATGAGTGGCTGAACAAGAATGGCCTCTCTGCGGAGATCGATGCCGCGATCAAGGCGTTGCCGAACCGCAGCACAGTGGTTATCAACGCGGCTCTCGACGATGCGGCAACCAGGCTACTGGACCTCTGGCAGATGGAAGCCAGCATGAAGACCTATGGTGAAGCCGTCGCCGACGTCATGGCCTTCCACCTCGACGAGGGTGCGGAACTGCCGATGAGTGTCGAGGAATGGAACGCGTTCGTCGAAGAATCATCCTTCGTCGAAGCGCGCCAGAAAGCGCGCTCGATGGGCTTCAACATCATCTGGAACTGCGATATCGCCCGGACCCCGGAGGGCTATTACCAGGTCAAGGGCGGCATCCCTTACGCCATTGCCAAATCGCTGGCCGTAGCCCCCTTCGCCGACATCCTCTGGATGGAGACCAAGACTGCTGACCTCCACGACGCGAAGATCTTTGCCGACGCCGTCCATGCCGTGTACCCGAACAAGATGCTGGCCTACAACCTGTCACCTTCTTTCAACTGGGACACCACCGGCATGAGCGAAGACGAGATGCGGCGCTTCCCCGAAGAACTCGGCAAAATGGGCTTCGTCTTCAACTTCATCACCTATGGCGGTCACCAGGTCGACGGTATGGCGGGAGAAGAATTTGCCCGCGCTCTCAAGGAAGACGGCATGCTCGCCCTGGCCCGCTTGCAGCGCAAGCTGAGGCTGGTCGACTCGCCCTACAAGACACCGCAGACCTACGTCGGCGGCCCGCGCTCCGATGCCGGGCTGATGGCAGTTTCCGGCGGTACCGCGACGACCAAGGCGATGGGCAAGGGCTCCACCCAGTACCAGCACCTGATCGAAACCGAAGTACCACCGAAACGCCTTGAAGAGTGGCTCAAGCACTGGGCCGGTCACTACCAGCTCGACCCCAACCTGCGGGTTACGCTCAGACCGCATACGGCCGGTTCCGAGTTGCTCGAGTTAACCCTGGTCGACAACAAAGGGACGAACATGGCCAACATCATCTTCGCCGTCCTGCAGGATCGCCGCGAGCGCAACATGCTGTCGATCCGTGACCAGAACACATTTAACGAGGACTTCCGCAAGAAGCGCCTGATGACCCTGATCACGCTGTTCCTCATCCATCGCTACAAAGCCGTATCGGTTCACTATGTCACCCCGACCGAGGACAACCAGTTCCAGGCCGAGGGGATGCAGGGCCTCGGCCTCTACGATGAGATCCGGACCGAGATCGGCGAGATCATCGTTGCCCTGGTCAATGCCGAGCGGGTTAAAGACCTGGTCAAACCGGACAGCGTTGAGTTGAAGAAGCTGATCGAGAAAAGCTGATTGCAGAAAAAAGCTGAACAACGCACGCCGCCGGCCCTCTTCAGGTCGGCGGCGTTTTTGTTGCACGCAGCGAACAGCGGATCTGATCTGCCAGAAGGAGACTGCCGCCGCGTAATGAGAAAAGGTTAAAACCTCAGGCAAGCATGACCCGGGCTTTGTTCACGAGACGGCTAGACAAGGTCTTCAACGGGGTTGAGTCAATGTTCCAGCAATGCCAGTAGTGATTGACGGCATCGTGTGCTTTTTCATGGACCTCGACGACCGTACCGTCTGCCCGCAAGGCGGAGCTTTGCCAGTCCGGGACCATGCCGTAAGCGTAACCAGAGCTGATCATCTTCAGGAACTGTTCATTTGCTGGGACGTAATGAATCGCATTGACTGTCATGGCAACGCCAAGCGCTTTGCGTAAGATCTTGTAATGAAGCATGTCTTTACGGCTAAACATCACGGCCGGAGCATGCTCTGCAGCGGCTGCGGTCAACCCTTGCGGAAACCATTTTAAGACGAATTCCGGATGGGCCAGGAGACGATATTTCATCGCCCCGAGGAAATCGACCTTGCACCCTTGCATTGGCGAGGCCAGGTCACTGATGCAGCCAACCACGACGCCATCTCTGAGTAATTTGTGGGTTTGCTCCTGGTCATCTACGTGCATATCAAGCAGAATCCTGCCATCCTCCAACAGACCACCGATGGCGGGCAGGAACCAGCTGGACAGGCTGTCGGCGTTGATGCCCAACGGCAGCCTGACCGGGGTGGAGTTCTCCGGGCTGCGGATATCCCCTTCAAGGCCATCCTCGAGCAATCTTACCTGCAGGTAATGTTTGATGAGCTTCTGGCCGGCATCAGTCGGCCGGGGTGGCGAGGTTCGAGAAAGCAGAATTTTGCCGACACGCTCCTCGAGGAGCCTGACCCTTTGCGAAACCGCAGACTGGGTCAGGTTTATCATGCTCGCGGCTTTTTCAAAACCGCCTTCCTGAACCACCATTGCCAAAGCCTCTAACAGCTTGTAATCGATCATAACCTATCATTAGCATAATTAATGTTATCAAAAAACAATTAATTTTACTTTTTATGCTTCTGCAAATACATTGCAAGACAGGGGATAGGCAAAAACGTCCAACCCCCAAGGAGGGAATCATGATCCTATCTATTCTTTTATCCAGTCTGTTTATCGTTTTGCTTGCTGTTGGCGCGGTCACCTTGCAACCCTGGAAAAGCCGCAGGCATGTGCTGAATGCCGAATGGCTGGATGATGCGGACAAGTTCGAGCTGATTACCCGATGGGGGCTCGTCGGTTGAACTTTTCGACTTATTGCGGCTTGAATCGGCGATTTTTTCAATCAGCCGAAGGTCCTGGCGCGCAGGAGAAAGTCCACAGCCGGGTTTGCCGGGTGGAGCAGTCGACGACCAAAAAAAACGCTGTT
>JBFLJZ010000157.1:0-5744 GCA_040882925.1 Desulfuromonadales bacterium | reverse complement strand
CCCTGGATGTCGATGTCGGTGATGCCGAGTTCCGAGAGTCCGCCACCGTAGCTCGACAACAACGATCCGGTGCCCATCATCAACATATCGGCTTCCTCGTTTTCGGTGTCGATGGCCCTGCCCATGAGCATGTAGCCGAGGATGTCCCGATCGGGCATCGCCGGCCGCGAGTAGAGGGTGACGACGGGTGCTTCGGCGTTACCGGTCACCTGGACGCCCGCCAGTACATCACCGACTTCACGTGCGGCAAAGATCCGCAGGTCTGGGTTAGTGATAATTTTATCCTGGTAGCTCAGTACGCCCTGTCGAATCTCCAGATTGACTCCGTGGGAGCGGAACCATCCGGAGACCAGCTGAATCTCGCCCCTGGCCAACAGCTCACCTGTCGGCCCCATGGACACGACACCACCACCTGTAAGGCGCGTATCGACGCCGCCGGTTTTCACGGTGACATCATCGCCAAGTTCTACTGTGACTTCGATATCAGTAGCAACCTCCAGTTCCTGTCGCTGATCCTCTGCCCTGGTAATCACGACGTCTTTACTGGGCAGAACTTCGGGAGCCCCCCTGCTGCCGGTGATTGCCAATCTTGGAACCAGAGTCGTCCCCTGCAGAGAGAAGCGTTCAGTGGTGCCGGACAAGACCAGGTCAGGACTGATTGTCACTTGCAGTTCAGGAAAGTCCGCCACCTGAAAGTCATTGCCGGTGATGTCCAGGCTGAACTCGGCGAGCTGCCACCGGTTGAAGGTCAATTCCCCTTGTCCGGACAGCTCTCCGGTTTCGGAACCGAGCGCCACGTGATTGATACGCAACCGGTCGCCGGCCAGTTCAGATTGAAGCTCGATATTTTCCAGTTGCACACCGGTTGCAGGCAGGTAGGCGCTGCCGTCCCTGAAGAGAATTTCTCCTCGCAAATCAGGTCTCTCCCAGGTCCCTTGCACCGCGAGTTGCATCCGGCTTTCGCCGCGGACGTCCTGCATCAGCCATGGGCCGAGGGCCGAAAGAATGCCGGTGGCACGCATCGTCCCATCAACCATGACCTGTAGTTGGCCGTGCGGGTCAAATGCGGGCGGGACGCGAGCGGCAAGCGGCAGACGCCAGGAGCCGTTGAGCTCCCCAAGGTCGGCCAGGTTCAGTTCGAATGTGCCCTTGAGATTGTCGCCTGACCAGTCCCATTCTGCGTGGGCATCCCGTAGCGGCAGGAGGACCTGGCCATTATCGCTGACCCAGCTGACATGGCTTTCCAGCAGTTGGATCTTTCCGCCCAGTTCAACGATCCCGGCAGGCTGCCAATTTCCCCTGGCCTGACTGTCGATGGTCCCGGCAACGTCAACGCCATGCGGCAGAAAAGGTTCGAGCGCGGCAAGGCTCAGATCATCCACTGCCAGTTCGATCTGCCCGGATTCCGGCCACGAGAGATCAGGCTCCCGGGCCGAAGTCAGTTTCAGCTCTGCACGGCCGGCCCTGGCGTCGCTGATTTTTGCAATGCACTGAAAGGACTCGGCATTCCAGCTTATCTCTGCCAGCAGGTTCTGGCTGCCGAAATCCCGCTGACCTTGTAGCAGCCGGGCCTGTGCGGAGAGATGTCCATTGACCTGCTCCAGCCGGTTATCGTCGAAGGCAAACGAGAAGTTGCCTTCGCTGACACCTTCAGTCCGGGTGTCCTGCATGAACCTGTTGAGACGTGACAGCCTGAATGCCTGCCATTGCAATTCCGCCTCCAACCCCCTGACCGGCCATTCCCATCTCGGCGGTCCGGGGGCGGTTGCCTGGGCCTTGATGATCTCCCCTTTCGCGCTGCGGGCCTGGCCGGTTAATTTCAGGCCGTTTTGGTTCCAGTCGAAATCGAGATCGAGATCCCTGGTTGCCAGCTCAAAATATTCGTCAGTGATCTCGCCATCTGCAGCAACTCGTCCGCTAATCGATGAAGGTTGCCCATCGATCATGGTGTACTCGACACGTCCTTCTGCATGCCCTGTCAGGCTGTCGACTTCGGCATGGGGCTGCAGCCATTTGAGTTCGAACCCGGTCAAGGTCATTGCGGCCCTGGCACGGTCAGGGGCTCCCCAGTTGTCCAGCTCGAGCTCTAGGCGGGCGCCTGCGTCGGCAACCAGGGGAAGCCTGTCGACGGTGATGACACCATCGTCCCAGGCCATGGTGGTCGGCTCGGGCATCACCCACCTGCCCCAGGGTGTGCCGTCGCCGACCAGCCGCTCGAGACGACCGGTCCATGTCCCGGGGCGGTAATTGCCGCTGGCCAGCATCGTGAATTGACCGCTGGGACTGTCAACCGCAAGCTCGAACTGATGATCGTCCAGCGACCCGGACAGCACTCCGGCCAACTGTTGCAAATGCAGGTTGCCGTGATACCAGTCATCGCCGGAGAAACTCAGTACAACACTCTGTTCATCGGCACGATGCCGACCCTGGAACTCGATTCTGCGCAGATTGATTTCCTGCCATGCCAGGTCCTCGCCGTAGCCGTCGATCTCGCCGGCCAGTGCCTCCTCCGACCAGCTCAACCAGCCACTGGCGGCGGCCTGTCCGGAAAATTCTGCGTGATAAATGGCCAGGTCGGTGACTTCGAGATCGATATCAACCCGCTGCGCGGGAACCCCTTTCGCCCACAGGCGGGCAGCGTCGCCAACGAGGTCGACATCAAGATCGACCAGCTCCTGTCCGGTCCACTGCCCGGCCGCCTTGCCCTGCAGAGGATGGCCTTTGAATCGGGCTTCATGGATCAGCGCATCGAGCCCGGCCTGCAACGGCTGATCGTTATACGGGACGTACAATTCCCCGGAAGCATCGAAGCTGGTTGTCCCCGCCGCGCCATCGATCAGCGCCGAGGGGTTGAGTCCCTGCGCGGAGACTTGACCTTCCAGCCGATAAGAATCTATCCATGACATGTCGAGCACCCCGGCGATGGCTCCGCCGAGGTAACGACCTTCGAGGTTGTCGAAGCGAATGCCGCGCCATGAGCCGGTTGCTTTTGCGGCCAACCAGACCTTGTCTCCGGAAGCATCCCTGGTGCCGAACTGAACGGGGCCATGGAAATTGTTCCAGTCGCCGTCCAATTCGAGATGCCCGGGGAACCGGGTCGGCACGACGATGGAGTCAAGCAGTGCCGCCTCGACGCAGGTCTCAGGCAGGTAGACACTGGCTGTCATGACCAGGTGCGGCATTGCCAGCTGCCAGTCGAACTCGCCATCAAGTTCGACGTAGGGGGAGTGATAGGAAAAGTTTTGTGACACGAGCCGCTGGTCGGCCAGCCGGTACTGCCCGGCGATCAGGTCGGCAATCACCACTTCGTCATCGGGCTCTGTCGTGCTGCGGTAGACGAAACCGGTGACCTGTAACCTGTCTAGACTTGTCTCCAGCCAGTCAGGCAACAGTGCCAGCAGGACTTCTGCGCCAGGCTCATCTTCGGTCGTTGCAACTGACGAGTCTTCGGTGTCCTCGTCCAGTTGCAGAATCAGGCGATTGATCTCCAGCTCTTTGATGGCCAGCTGCCCAGAGAAAAGGTTGATCCTCCCGATGGCAAGTTTCAGGTCACCGGCCCGAATTTCACCACCTTCCCAGGCGACACGCAACTCTTTGATAGACAGGGAGTCGAGCAGCGAGCCTTCAATTTCGGCCGTGGTCATTTCAAGATCGGCATAATTGCCGACCGAGTTGATCAGCCAGCCTGTGCCGGCCGTCGTGGTGAGGCACCAGGAAAGGAAAGCGGCCAACAACAGGCCTGTCGAGGCAAGCAGGGCGAGGCCTATGACAAGCTTGCGCTTCATATATCAAACCCTACGCTGAAATGCAGACGGACCTTATCGTTATCATCGTTGACCCGGGTGGCAATGTCGAGCTTGATCGGTCCGATCTGGGTATAGCGACGCACGCCGATCCCGGCGCCCTGGTAGACATCCATATCCTCGCCGGCGTCGAAGGCACTGCCGGCGTCATAGAAGAGCGCCAGCCCCCACTGTTCATTCAGGGCGTATTCCAGTTCGAGGCTGCCGACCAGCAGGGAATCGCCACCGATCACATCACCATACTTATTCTCCGGCCCGCGCGACTTGTAGGCGTAACCACGCACGCTGTTGTTGCCGCCAACGAAGAAGCGCATCGACGGCGGGATATCACTGAATTCATCATCCTTGACGGTCGTAGCCGCCTCGACGCGCGGATGCAGGGTCAGGTTGCGGGTCAGCGGCAGCATGAAACTGCCAGCGGCGATCACCTGGCCGATGGTCAGGTTGGACAACAGGGCATCATGACTGCCGCGCAGCTCGACGCGGAACTGGTAGCCGCTGTTCGGATTGAGCGGATCGTCGTAGGCCCTCTGGTGGTAACGGACACCCGGGATAACCAGTTTGGCTATCTCGTCGTCTTCGTTATCCACGTCGCCGTCTTCGTAAAGATAACGCAGGAACAGGGAACCGATTTTACCCCTCCCCAGGCCATAGGTCCTTTCCGCTTCGACATAGAACATCCAGGTTTCGTAAGCGTCCAGATCCTCTTCGCGGACGCCGACGGTGCCGATCAGGTTGTCATCGGCGCTGTCCGGGCGGGGGATGGTATAGCTGGTTTCGAAGAACTGCGTCTTTTCGGCCAGACTGAGGTCGGCCAGGAAACCATGAGGATGCTTGCCGGATTTCATGTATTTATAGCTCAGTGAGACCCGCGCCCCGGTATCGGTGCCGTAGCCGATCCCGGGACGCAGGCGATGGCGTTTGCCCGCGCTCAGGTCGACGCGGACCGGGATCTTGCGGCCGACTTTTTCATCCATCAGCGGGACCATCAGAACATTGTCGAAGCGATCGGCCGCATAAAACCGGAGACGGCTGCGATGCAATTGCCGGTGCGAGAAGACCTCGCCTTCCCGGTAGGTCAAAAAACGCCGCAGGAAATCTTCCGGGTAACTTTCGTTGGCATCGTTAAAAGATGTTTCACCGAAGTAGAATTGCGGGCCGGTCGCAAAGACTAGCTCGATATCCGCAGCATCCTGCCCGGGTTCAACCCGGATCACGCGGGTGGTATAGCGCCCTTCCAGGTAGCCCAGATTGTTGGCCTCGAGTCGCAGCTCCAGTTTGCCCTGCTCGTACAGACGGTGATCGAGAGTGCTCCCCTGTTTCAAAGGGAACTCGCTTATTATCCGGAGCAGACTCTTTTCCTGATGGCCTTCCCCGGCCAATCTTATATCCAGGCTGCGGACAGTTGTCTGCGGCCCCGGATTGACACTGACCATGACCCGGTACGTCAGTTCGTCAGACTTTTCGATCTCAACCGTGGTTTCACTGCGGTAAAAGCCGAATGGCTCCAGAGCGTCGGCAACCCGCTTCGGCACCTTGCCGGCGAAACGTTCGAGCCAACGCTCTTCGATGACGTTATCCTTGACGATCCCCGGAGGTAGCGTCAGGGCCGCCTCAACATTGCGCAGCCGGGCGCCGCTCAGCCCGGAAATGTCGACATTGACCGAGGCCTGGTCACCCCAGGCATAGGTGGCTGCGGCCTCGATAAAGGCCAGAGCGACTAAAAGTATGCAATATTTGCGAAACATCAGATCTCTTGCCGCTCTTTGCCGAGGACGAATGAGCAAAGCGTCGCGTTAAAAACCGCTGGATACTATATTTTTAACAGGTTGCAGAATAATTTTTATGCTTTATACTCTCAATTCATAATTACAAGGTTAACACTTCATTATCAACACGAATTATCATGGGAGGCAAAATGATGAAGATTTTTCGGTTTGT
>JBFLJZ010000156.1:0-5244 GCA_040882925.1 Desulfuromonadales bacterium | reverse complement strand
CGACTGCTCGGCGTGCATCGTGCCACGCTCTATCGTTACATGAAGAAGCACAACCTGTCCCGGGAGTCGCTCGATTCCCAGTCCCCATAGCCATTGTTGCTGGCGCTTGTTTCTTGCGACACAATGGCTGTCGCAAGTGTCGCTTGCAGCACTCCTTGCAACGCTGCAAGTTGTTCAAGACTTCTGTTTGATCTCTTTAAGTGATTGAAAATACTCAAAATAATTATCTCCTAAGGTTGGCACGTGGTTTGAAATAGCAACTAACCAAGACAATTCAACCAACCACCGAATCCAACACAGGAGGAAGAGAATCATGAGAAACTGGGATCTTTTCAAAGAAATGGACCTATTGCACCGGGAAATAGACAGTCTTTTCAGCGGCCATCACCGTGGACGCCTGTTCGGGCCGGCATTCGAGCCGGGACTGGGGTTGCGTCAGTATCCCAAGATCAATTTGCGTGACGATGCCGACAACATGTATGTCGAAGCGCTGTTGCCCGGGGTTGACCCGGACAAGATCGACATGAACATCCTCGGCAACACCCTGACCCTGGCTGGCGAGCGCCCGGCCTTCGAGGAAGCCGAGGGCAATTGTACCTGGCACCGGCGAGAGCGCGGCACCGGGAAATTCATGCGGACCATCGAATTGCCGGTCGAAATTGTCGCCGAAAAGATCAAAGCGGAGTGCCGCAACGGCCTGTTGCGCGTGACGATGCCGAAGGCCGCGGCGGCAAAACCGAAAAAAATCAGCGTCAAAGTACGTTAACAGACAGACCACAGCAGACCCAGAGAAAGGAGTTGATCCTCATGACCGAGAAGAATATTGCCAATCTGGAACCGGCATCGGCGTTGTCTCGCGAGACCACGCGCAAGAACGATCAATACATCAGTCCGTCCGTGGATATCTTTGAAACCGATGAGGGGTTGACCCTGGTCGCTGATATGCCGGGCCTGGATGACGACAGCCTGGACGTTACGATTGACCAGGGCGTATTGACCCTTCAGGGCAATGCCCCGGCCGGCAGCGGAGATTACCACGACCGTGAATTTGTCATGGCCGGTTACTGGCGCCAGTTCCTGCTTTCTGACATTTTCGATGCGGAGAAAGCCGAGGCCACCATCAGGCAGGGCGTGATGACCCTGAAGATCCCCAAAGCGGAAAGGGCCAAACCGAAACGCATTGCGGTGTCGGTACACTGATACCGACCAGTCGCGAAAAAAAGGCCGGTACGATCCCGGCCTTTTTTTCCGCCGGTCGGTCGGGTAAAAAGCCGGGAGACTGGTAAAATCTTAAAAACACTTAAGCGAGGACAATTATGGATATCAACCGGATGACGCAAAAAACCCAGGAGGCCCTGCAGGCGGCCCAAAGCCTTGCCGTGCACTTCGGCCATGTCGAGGTCGATGGCGAACATCTGCTGCTCGCCCTGCTTGAGCAGGAAGGCGGGCTGGTGCCGCGGCTTGTCACCAGGCTGGATATCGACCTGCGCAACCTGGTTGCGGCCATCCGTAAGGAACTTGAGAAAAGCCCATCGGTGTCCGGCCCGGGCGTTGAAGCCGGCAAGGTTTATGTGACGCAACGCTTCAACCAGCTGTTGGTCAAGGCGGAACAGGAAGCCAAGCATCTGAAGGACGAATACATCAGTGTCGAGCACCTGCTCCTGGTGCTGGCAGACGAAGGCAGGCAGACGCCGGCGGGGCGGATCCTGCTGCAGTTCAACTTGACCCGTGACCGCCTGTTGCAGGTGCTCAGCGATGTCCGCGGCCATCAGCGGGTCACCAGTGCAGACCCCGAGGGCACCTATGAAGCCCTGCAAAAGTACGGCCGGGACCTGGTCAGGGAGGTGCAGAAGGGCAAACTCGACCCGGTGATCGGCAGAGATGGTGAGATTCGGCGCGTGATTCGCATCCTGTCGCGGAAAACCAAGAACAACCCGGTGCTGATCGGTGAACCGGGGGTCGGCAAAACGGCGATCGTCGAAGGCCTTGCCCAGCGCATCGTGCGTGGCGATGTTCCGGAAGGGCTCAAGGACAAGACTGTCTTCGCTCTCGATATGGGCTCGCTGCTGGCCGGGGCCAAGTACCGCGGTGAATTCGAGGAGCGCCTCAAGGCGGTTTTGACCGAGATCCGTGAGAGCGATGGCCGGGTCCTGCTGTTTATCGATGAATTGCACACCATCGTCGGTGCCGGCAAGGCAGAAGGTGCGATCGATGCCGGAAACATGCTCAAGCCGATGCTTGCCCGTGGCGAGCTGCACTGTATCGGTGCGACGACGATCGACGAATATCGTCAGCACATTGAAAAGGACGCCGCCCTGGAGAGGCGTTTTCAGCCGATTCTGGTCGAGCAGCCGACCGTCGAAGACACCATCAGTATCCTGCGTGGACTGAAAGAACGTTTCGAAGTCCATCATGGTGTGCGTATCCAGGACAACTCGCTGGTGGCTGCCGCAACTCTGAGCCATCGCTATATTTCCGACCGGTTCCTGCCGGACAAGGCGATCGACCTGGTTGACGAAGCCTGTGCCATGATCAGGACGGAGATCGATTCGCTGCCGGCGGAGCTCGACGAAGTGACGCGCCGCGTCATGCAGCTGGAAATCGAGGAAGCGGCCCTGAAAAAGGAGAAAGACAAAGCGAGCCGGAACCGTCTGGAGGATTTGCGCAGGGAGCTCGCCGATCTGCGTGATCGGGCGACCACCCTCAGGACCCAGTGGGATACCGAGAAAGAAGGCATCAAGACTGTCCAGGTGCTGCGTGAGAAGATCGAAAAAGTGCGCCAGGAGATCGAAGTTGCCGAACGCGAATATGACCTGAACCGGGCCGCCGAACTCAAGCACGGCCGCCTGCCTGAACTCGAGCGCCAGCTGGTTGAGTCGGAAGGGAAGTTGCCCGGCGCTGAAGAGGGTACGCGGCTGTTGCGTGAGGAGGTCACCGAGGATGAAATTGCCGGGATCGTCTCGCGCTGGACGGGGATTCCGGTGACCAGGCTGGTCGAAGGCGAGAAGGAAAAACTCCTCAAACTCGACGAAATTCTGCATCGCAGGGTGATCGGCCAAAACGAGGCCGTACAGCTGGTTGCCGACGCCGTGATCCGTGCCCGGGCCGGGATCAAGGACCCGCGGCGGCCGATCGGTTCGTTCATCTTCCTGGGGCCGACCGGGGTTGGCAAGACCGAGCTGGCCAAGACCTTGGCCGAAGCGCTGTTTGACAGTGAAGAGAACATGGTTCGCATTGACATGTCGGAGTACATGGAAAGACACGCAGTCAGCCGCTTGATCGGTGCTCCTCCCGGTTATGTAGGCTTCGAAGAGGGCGGACAGCTGTCCGAGGCGGTCAGGCGCCACCCGTACAGCGTCATCCTGTTTGACGAAATCGAAAAGGCCCATGCCGATGTTTTCAATGTCCTGCTGCAGGTGCTCGATGATGGCCGGATTACCGACAGCCACGGGCGCACGGTTGATTTCAAGAACACCGTGGTGATCATGACCTCGAATGTCGGCTCCCAGTATCTGCTTGATGGGGTTACGGATGACGGCATCATCCGGGACGATGCCCGGGACAAGGTGATGCACGAACTGCGCAGCGGGTTCAGGCCGGAATTCCTCAATCGGGTTGATGACATCATCCTGTTCAAGCCACTGACCCTGGCTGAAACAGAAGACATTGTCGACCTCCAGGTCGAGGAGTTGCAGAAACGCCTGGCCGGTCGCGGCATCACCCTGGAATTGACACCCGCTGCCCGCACCTTCGTCGCCCGGGTGGCCTACGACCCGGTCTACGGTGCAAGACCGTTGAAACGATACCTGCAGCATCATCTCGAAACCAAAATTGGCCGGGCCATGATCGCATCCGAGATTGCCGAAGCCAGCCGCATCAGGGTTGACGAAGAGAACGGTGAACTGATCATCGGTTTCTCAAAGGTTTAGCTCGCAGACTTGACTGGTGACCGGCTCCAGAGGCTCGCGGCCGCAGTGTATCGTTTTTGCGTAAATGTTTGGAATTTCCTGAGAAAATTGTTACTGTAGACGAACAATTTCTGGACAATTCGAACCTGTAACAGGGGGACGTATGGCCAAGCGCAAGCGTTTGGGGGAAATCCTGCTTGAAGCCAAAGTGGTTGACGAGGGACAGCTGCAGGCGGCTCTGCAGAGACACTGGAGTACCGGTCGACGACTCGGTGACATTCTCAAGGACATGGGCATGGTCACCGAGCGCGATATCGCCGTCGCACTGGCACGCCAGTTCGGCATCAAGACCGTTTCCAACATTGCCAAAGCGTCTTTCAGCGCCGAGCTCCTCGCACTCTTTGATGGCGAGACGGCCATTGACAAGATGTTGTTCCCCCTGAAAGTCGAGGACAAGACCCTTTACCTGGCGATGGTCAACCCCCTTGACATGGAGACGATCGACAACCTGTCCTTCAAGCTCGGCATGCGCATCGTGCCGTGCGTGACCACCCCTACGGAGATCCAGGCAGCGGTCAACAGCCATTATTTCAATATCGTCGTCGAACAGTCTCATGAGTCGGATGTCTGGTGGACAGTTCTGGTGGTTGACGACCAGAATCTGGTCAGGTCGGAAATTCTCGCGGCTCTGAAAGAAGAAGGTTACAACCTGCTCGAGGCGAGCAACGGCTCTGAAGGACTCAAGATGGCCATCGAGGAAAAGCCACATTTGATCCTTGCGGACACCGTCATGCCGCAGATGAGCGGCCATGAAATGTACCAGGCCATCCAGGGGAACCTGAATATCAAGCATATTCCTGTCATAGCGCTTTCCTCGAAGTCCTCGCCGGAAGAGGAAGCCAAGTTGCTGGACATGGGCTATTTCGACCTGATTGCCAAGCCGGTCAACCCGGTCCGCCTGGTGGCGCGCACCAAACATGCTCTGCGCGTTATATACGGCAGCAGTCCGCCGCCGCGTTAAATCCGATGACAATCACCATCACTGCAAGGCAAGCATTTTACGCTTGCCTTTTTTGTTTAGAATTATATAATTGACAAAAAAAGTCATGTTTAAGAAAGATCTTCAAGGAAAGGATGTCGCCATGCGAATCGATATACTCTGCAAACCTGAAGCCGGTCAGCGCGGTGAACGAGTCCTTGCCAACGTACGTGAAGCTTTGCAGGAATTGGATGTACGTGCTGAGGTACACCTCTTCTGCGACCGTCGCAAGATGGTTGATAACCGTGTCTATGTCGCCCCGGCGCTGCTGATCGACGATGTTGTGCGCGTCGCCGG
>JBFLJZ010000155.1:0-4170 GCA_040882925.1 Desulfuromonadales bacterium | reverse complement strand
GCGGCGACGACTTCGCCGAGGATGTTGTGCAGGCTCTCCGAGGAGAATGCGATGGGCAGCTCGAATGTCGCGTCATACTCGGTCATGCAGACGAACGTCGAGAGGCGCGGGACGCTCGGCCGCGCGAAAGCGGCGAAGCCGGGCAGGGTGAAGGCTCGGGTGATTTCCCGGGCCCGGTCGGCGCGGAAGTTGAAGAAGAAGATGCCGTCGCCATCATTGACGACCCCGGCCGGTGTGTCGTGATGCAGGATAACCCGCGGTTCGACGAATTCATCGGTCTGGTCGGCGTCGTATGCCGAGCCGATCGCCTCGGCACCTGATCCGGCCGGCTGCCCTTCGCCGAGCGCAATGGCCCGCCAGGCCTTCTCCACGCGATCCCACCGGTTATCGCGGTCCATGGCATAATAACGACCGGCCACCGTGGCCAGGCAGCCATGGCCCAGTCGTGCCATTTCCGCCTCCAGCTCTTCAAGGTATCCGGCCCCGCTGCGCGGCGGTGTGTCGCGGCCGTCCATGAATGCATGGACGCACGCATCGACCCCCGCCTGCTTTGCCAACTTGAGCAGTGCATAAAGGTGAGTATTGTGCGAGTGAACCCCGCCGTCGGATAACAGCCCCAGCAAATGGAGCCGACCGCCGGCCCGGCGAATCTTCGACAAGGCGTCGAGGAATGTCTGATTGGTGAAGAAGTCCCCTTCGTCAATGCTGCGGCTGATTCTGGTCAACTCCTGGTAGACGATGCGGCCGGCACCGATATTCAGATGACCGACCTCCGAATTGCCCATCTGTCCATCGGGCAGACCGACATTTAGTCCGGAAGCGTTCAGCCAGGAGGTCGGATATGTTGCGGCGAATTCATCCAGGCGGGGGGTTTGCGCCTGGCAGACAGCGTTGTTCTGACAATTCTCGTTAATTCCCCAGCCGTCAAGAATAATCAGGGCAACCGGTTTTCTCATGTCCCTTGCCACTCTTTTTGCTCACCGTGATGGACGACGATGGTATCCAGATCAAGTGGCCGGGCCTCCTGGATGAGCTTGCGGTCAGCCAGGCTGGTGCTGTTCCATTCACCGCACGACGGGCAGCGGCTGTTCCATTCGTTGGCGACACGCTGACACTTTTCACAGACGTAATTGAGGTGCAGGCGCTTGGTTATGCCGAGCGCCTTTTTGTATTCATTGATCGCCTGCTCAGCATCGTGGGTACGGCGATAGGTCTCGGCCAGCAGTAAATGCAGCTGTGAAGATTCGACGCCGGAGCTTTCCACAGCCTGCAACTGCTCCTTGGCTTCGTCGACCATCTCCAGCCGCAGGCATAGCTTGCCGAAGAAGATGCGGAATATCAGGTCGTCGCCCCGTTCGAGTCCCTGGCTGCGGAAGAAGTTGAGCAGCGAGGAGGGATCTTCACGTTCCATGTAATAGTCTTCAAGGCGCTCCAGGAAGACGCCTTTGCCGAGCTTGCGGTAGCCTTCCTGCCAGACTTTGACAGCATCATCGCCGTTATTCAGTGCAACATAGGCATCGCCCAGGGAGACCTGGGCCGGGGTGAAATCGTCTTTCTGGCGCAGGATATCTTTCAGCTCCGATTTTGCGTCGTTGGCGGAGCCGTCGGCGATGGCCTGGCGTGCCACTTCGTAACGCAGGAAGAGGAGCAGCTCCTTTTCTTCGGCGACCCGGCTGGCTGCGGGGCCGGCTTTGAGGACGCGGCGCTGGATGTCCAGAGCGTCCTGCCAGCGGTCGTGCTTGATGTAGAGGTCGCGCATGGCCCGCAGCGCCTTGCGGTTGTCTTTTTCCAGCGCAATCAGCTCCTGGTAGGTGGCGATAGCATCATCGTCCTCGCCGGTCTCTTCCTGGATCGCCGCGGTCTTGAAGAGGACTTCCATGCTTTTCGGATCCAGTTCGCGGGCTTTGCGCAGTACGCTGAGGCCTTCCGCCGGATTACCTTCCTGGGAGTCGAGTGTCGCCAGGGCGATCAGCGTGTCAACCCTTTTCGGGTCGCGGTCCAGGGCCTTGTTCAGTAGCCCGCGGGCTTTTTTCAGGTCGCCGGAGAGCAGGCGGCCGACCCCCTCGCGATAGATAGAGCCGATTTCCCGTTGTTTTTTTTCTTCCCGGTCTTTCTTCCAGTGCTTCAGACCGTGGGTGATGACGCTGTAGACGTGGGCACCGTAACCAATGATCAGGCCGAGCAGGACGAAGCCGATAATCAGGATTGCGGGTGAAAAAGTCAGGCTTTTTCCAGTGTAGTAAAGGAGAGTGATGTCAGCCGGGTTAAGCCAGCTGAAGTAGATGAAAAAGGCTAAAAACAAAATAACGATGAGCAAGAATGCCATGAATGTCATTGCGTCCTCCCGGAATTCACTCCGCCAAGAATCTGAATATGTCTATTCGCCAAATTTCTCAATATCAGTTTTGCATTCAATACAATACCGCGAAAATGGTCGAACTTCCATGCGCCGGGGTGATATTTCTTCGCCACAGCCCATGCAGATGCCATATTCACCTTTTCCCATCTGCTCCAGGGCGACATCGATGTCGTTAATCCTTTGCCGCTGGGTTTCACTGACATTGAACAGCACGTCACGGCTGTAAGCCGCCGATGACATGTCGCCGATGTCGGGGACGCCATCCTGGCCGATCTCGCGACAGGTCGCGTAGGAATTGTTAATCTCCTGCAACAGCTCGCGTCGCTCTTTCAGCAACTGTTCTTTGATTTTTTCAAACCGGTTACTCATGCTCCTCTCCTCTAATGCAGTCTCGATGACATTTTAAAAGATATGCTGCCAGTTAACCACAAAAGCAGGTCTTCAGGCAAAAAAAACCATGATACCCCTCTCCGGCCAGCACAAAGCTGGTGCGCTTCAGTGATGATAGGGCTCATTGCGGATAATTGTGCCGCAGCGGTAGAGTTGTTCAAGGATCAGCAGGCGGACCATCTGGTGGGGCAGGGTCATGGCCGATAAAGACAGGACCAGGTCCGCTTGTTTGCGCAGGGCCGGGTTGAGTCCATACGGGCCGCCAATCAGGAGGGTCCATGCCGGCACGCCCTGCACCATGTGTTCGTTCATCAGCGCGGCAAGCTGCTCCGAACCGAATTGTTTGCCGCGCTGATCAAGGGCAATGACGAAGGTCCCAGCCGGGATGTGCCGGGTCAGACGTTCTCCCTCGGCTGCGACAACCCTCGGCAAATCGAGCTTGCGACCGGTCTTGAACTCCTTGATCTCGGTGATGTTAAGGGACATGTTGCGCTTCACGCGGTCGGCGAATTCAGCGCAACCCTCTTTCAGGTAGGGCAGGGTCAGCCGGCCGACGCAGAGCAGGTTCAACTTCATGGAGTGGTCCGGGCCAGCACAGGGACTTCGTCTTTTACGGCAACCTCTTCGGCATCACACCAGAGGCCGTCCAGGTCGTAAAACATGCGCACCGGTTCATGAAAGATGTGCACCATGACGTCGCCGTAATCGATCAGGACCCAGCGCCCTTCGTTGAGGCCCTCGATGCCGATCGGCATGGTCTCGTGCTCTTTCTTCATCCCCAGTTGAACCGACTCTGCCGAGGCTGAGACCTGGCGGTCGGAACTGCCCGAGGCGATGACCAGGAAGTCGGTGAGAGATGATATTTTGCGAACGTCGAGGATGCGGACGTTGAAGGCTTTCTTGGCGAGAACATAAGCAGCACAGAGCTGCGCTCTGTCGAGTGATTGCAAAATTATTGACTCCTTGAGTTTGATGTTGTGCGGTAGAGACCGTGTTCTTCAATATAGTCGGCGACAGCTGCGGGGACCAGTTGGCGGATCGATTGGCCTTCAATCAGTCGTTGGCGAATCTGCGTCGAGGAAATATCGTACCGGGTTTCCGAGAGAAAAAACACGTAATTGCCTGATTTATGTAGAACTTTACCTGCTGCACTATCGTAGCAGAAGTCCCCGCGGATGGCAACGGGCAGGGGATCAAGCGGATTTTCGATCACGACCCCGGGACGGGTTGTCACGACCAGGTGACAAAGGCTGAACAGCCGGGCAAAGTCCTTCCAGGAGGCGATCTCACAATAAGAGTCGAGCCCGATGATGAAGAAGCGCTCTCCGGCAGGGTCTTGTCGCTGCAGGATTTCCAGCGTGTCGACGGAGAAGCTCTTGCCGCTGCGGCGGGTCTCCAGGTCCGAGACCTCGAATGCCGGG
>JBFLJZ010000154.1:0-8995 GCA_040882925.1 Desulfuromonadales bacterium | reverse complement strand
TTAAACATCCAGGTTCGACACGTTCAGCGCGTTGTTTTCGATAAATTCGCGGCGCGGTTCGACCTGGTCACCCATCAGGACGGTAAAGATCTGCTCCGCTTCCAGGGTGTCCTCGACCTTGACCTGCAGTAGCACGCGCTTGTCCGGGTCCATGGTGGTCTCCCAAAGCTGCTCGGGATTCATTTCACCGAGACCTTTGTAACGCTGGATGTACTGGCCCTTTTTGGCGCGATTGATAAAATATTCCAGCAAACCCTGCCGCGAAGTCACCTCATCGGCGTCCTTGTCTTCATGGCTGATAAACGCACTGTCGTTCTCACAGATGTCTTCAACCTGTTTATAGGCCTGGAGCAACAGTTTGTACTCGTACATCGACAGGCTCTCGAGGACTTTCTGATCGATATATGAGCGCAGGTTGCCGCGCTGGTAGAGAATACGCGGCGGGTCGTTCTGCACCTGAAATTCGGCCGCCGGCTGGATGCGGCGCAATTTCACCGCCAACGGTTCGAGATCGAGCATGTCAGCAAAACCGTTCTGCAGTTTACCCCGCACAAACATCTCGAGAACTTCCGGGTTGACCCCTTTCAGCACCATCTTGTCAAAATGCTGATTGAACTCGATGATGTTGCGCAGGGTCGGTATGATCTGTTTGCCGCGCAACACCTTGCCGCTCTTCTCCAAGTGTACGGTCATTCCCTCGACACCTTCATCAAAGAGGTATTCCTGCAGCGCGGCCTCGTCCTTGATATACAGCTCGCGCTTGCCCCGTTTAGCCTTGTAGAGCGGCGGCTGGGCAATGTAGAGATGGCCGCGCTCGACCAACTCGGGCATCTGCCTGAAAAAAAACGTCAGCAGCAGGGTGCGGATATGCGAACCGTCGACATCGGCGTCTGTCATGATGATGATGCGATGATAACGCAGCTTGGCGATGTCGAAATCATCCTTACCGATACTGGTGCCCATGGCGGTAATCAGGGTTCGAATTTCGTTGGACGTAAGCATCTTGTCAAAGCGCGCTTTTTCAACGTTGAGGATTTTCCCCTTGAGCGGCAGAATCGCCTGGTAGCGACGCTCGCGGCCCTGCTTGGCGCTGCCGCCGGCCGAGTCACCCTCGACCAGGTAGAGTTCACACAGAGCCGGGTCCTTTTCCTGGCAGTCGGCAAGCTTGCCCGGCAGGGCCAGGCCGTCGAGAGCACCCTTGCGACGCGTCAGGTCACGGGCCTTGCGTGCAGCTTCGCGGGCCCGCGCGGCATCAATACCCTTCTCGAGAATCTTGCGGGCAATTGACGGGTTCTCTTCGAGAAACTCTGCCAGCTTTTCGTTCAATATGGTTTCCACGTAGCCCTTGATCTCGGAATTACCCAGCTTGGTCTTGGTCTGTCCTTCAAACTGCGGGTCGGGGACCTTGACCGATATGACCGCGGCCATTCCTTCGCGCAGATCGTCACCGGAGATTGCGGTTTTCATGTTTTTCAGAAGATTGTTATGCGTCGCATAGGTGTTCATGGTGCGCGTCAGCGCCGCCTTGAAACCACTCAGGTGGGTCCCGCCTTCATGAGTGTTGATGTTGTTGGCAAAGGAAAAGATTTTTTCGTCATAGGCATCGTTGTACTGGATCGCTATCTCGATTTCAACCCCTTCTCTGGAACCGGTAAAGAGGATCGGATTCGGGTGCAACGGGTTTTTTGCCCGATTCAGGTATTCAACGAAAGAAACGATGCCGCCTTCGTAGTGAAAGACGTGGCTCTTGTCGCTGCGTTCGTCGACGATCTCGATTTTGACGCCGGCATTGAGAAAAGCCAGTTCGCGCAATCGGGTCGAGAGGGTTTCAAAAGAAAAATCTGTCGTTTCGAAAATTTCTTCATCGGGCCAGAACAGGATTCGGGTGCCGCGACGCTTGGTGCTGCCATCTTCTTTCAGTTCACCGGTTGGTACCCCGCGCTCATAATTCTGGCGGTAAATTTTGCCGTGACGGCGGATTTCCAGTTCCAGGCGACTCGACAGCGCGTTGACGACCGAGACGCCGACGCCATGCAGGCCACCTGAGACCTTGTAGCTGTCGCTGTCGAACTTGCCGCCGGCGTGCAGGACGGTCATGACCACCTCTGCGGCCGGTTTCTTCTGGGTCTTGTGCATGTCGACCGGAATACCACGGCCGTTATCAACTACGGTCACGGAATTGTCGACGTGGATAATGACCTTGACTTCGTTACAATGTCCGGCCAGAGCTTCATCGATCGAGTTGTCGACAACCTCATAGACCAGATGATGAAGCCCCTCGATTGCCGTTGAGCCGATGTACATGGCCGGACGCTTACGGACCGCCGACAGGCCTTCGAGGACCTTGATACTGTCCGCACTGTAATCTTTCTTTAAATCCTGTGTCATAATCACCCTCACCCCGGGGATATCGTGCTGACCGTTCCCTGGTCAACCTTGTAGTAACTAGCTTTCTGTCGCACGGCGTCTGTTAACAATGTTTGCTGTGCCGACGTCAGAAAAATCTGTCCGTTGCGTTGCAGCAGAAAATTGAAAAAACCTTCCTGGCGCCGCAGATCCAGCTCGCTTGCCAGATCATCAAGGAGAAGAACCGGCGGGTCCTGCATCTCTTTTTCGAGGTCCATGACCTGCGCGGCCTTGAACGCCAGCAAGAAGGATCTCTGCTGTCCCTGCGAGCCGAAGGAACGCAGCGACCTTTGCCCGACCAGAAAATCAAGATCGTCACGATGTGGCCCGGCCAGTGTCAGCCCCAGCTTTTTTTCCCGCGGCGCCAATCGCTGCAGTGCCTCCTCGAGATAACCGGACAACGCCTCGATGGAGTTTTCCTCGACTGAGTATTTTAGATCTGCCGACTCCGAACCGGCGGTTATCTCACGGTATGCCTGGCATAGCCGCGGTAAAAATCTGGCGAGATAAGCCAGTCGGTTCTGACGGATTCGGCTGCCTGTCCGCACCAGCGCAGCGGTCCATGGCGCCAGTTGTTGATCATCGACCTGCTGCTTCAAGAGTTGGTTTCGCTGACGCAAGATCCGGTCGTACTCTTGAACCCGATCCAGATAAGCCGGATCGGTCTGCAATATCGCCCGGTCCAACAGGGACCGCCGGCCGGCCGGAAAACCTTTTACACAGTTCAATTCTTCCGGCGTAAATATGACGATTCGCAAGTAGCCGAGAAAATCACTGAGTTTCTTGACCGTTTTTCCATTAATACATGGGGTGCGGCCGGTTTTCTGTAAATTCATTGACAACTGGTGCTGTACACCGTTTTTTTTGACCTTTGCACCGACCCAGGCTGTTGCGGCGGCATGTTCGATCAATTCATGGCCGCGGGCGCCACGAAAGCTCTTCAAGTGACCAAGCAGGTAAATGGCTTCCAGGAGATTGGTCTTGCCTTGGGCATTCTGTCCATAAATGACATTGAAGTGCCCGCTCCACGAAACATCAACATCTGCCAGATTGCGATAGCAACGCAGCTTCAGGTTGTCAAGTATCATACTCCCCATGAAGAAAAAAGCCCTGTAATTAAAGGCTTTTTTCTTTTTCTATGCGTTTATAGCCGCATCGGCATGATGACCGCCAGATAACCATCCTCATCTGCCGGCTTGATCAATCCGGGCGAAAGATTGTCCTTGAGAATAATGTTGATCCGCTCCTGGTCCTGGACCTGCAATATGTCCAGCAGATAGCGCGCATTGAATCCAACTGAAAGTTCCGGTCCCTGATATTCTACATCCATTTCTTCGCGTGCATCACCCAATTCCGGATTGGATGATGAAACTTCCAGGAGATTGTCTTTCAGATTCATCTTCACGCCGCGTGATTTTTCACTTGAAACGATAATCATGCGACGCAATGCATGCAGGAACGGATCGACAGCAATCGAAGCCTGCTGCTCATTGGTTTTTGGTATGACCCTGCCGTAGTCGGGAAATTCACCATCCACCAGACGCATGATAATAACGGTCTGATCTTTACTGACAACGGCATTATTGTCCATGAAACCGAGTTGTAGTTTACCGTTACCTTCTTCGGCGAGTTTCTTCAACTCCAGGATGCCTTTTCTTGGCAGTATCACGCCACGATTCAGTTGTTCGTTTTCGGTTTTATCTATGGTCTTGTCAATCATGGAAAGACGGTGACCATCGGTGGCTACCAAGCGCAGTTGATTAGTCTCTTCCTGAATCTGGCAGAAAATACCATTCAGATTGTATTTGCTTTCGTCCTGGGACACCGCAAAAAAGGTTTTTTCTATCATTTCCTTGCAGAGAGTACTGTCAAGAGCAATAAAATTGGTTTTGTCCGGCTTGGGAAAATTGGGAAACTCGTCTGCGGAAAGACCGACAATATTGAATAGCGCCTTGCCACACTGCACTTCGATCCAGCAATTATCCTTGGCATTGAAGCTGATTTCGTTGTCTGGCAACTCCTTTATTATTTCATAGAGTTTTTTTGCCGAAACCGTTATTTTTCCCGGTTTGCGTATTTTCGCCGGATAGGTTGACTGCATACCGACTTCAAGATCCGTTGCAGTCAAACAGAGTTCACCATCCGCACCCTCCAAAAGAACGTTGGACAGAACAGGTATGGTATTGCGCTTTTCGACTATGCCCTGAACCCTTGCCAGTCCTTTGAGAAAAACTTCTTTTTCAATGGTGAAATTCATAATGTCCTCCTCAATCAACAGTTTATTCTTTTAAATAAAACCTATAAATAATTAAAATATTAGTAGTAGTAATAGGTGCTGTTGATACGTTTAAAACTTTTTTTATTCTTTTATATCAAGTATTTATATCACTTATAACTTCAGGTATAAGTTGTGTGGCAACAGGGGACAAATAGGTTTTTTCGTGGTCTTTCCTGCTGTCCCCAGTTTATGCCTTCCGGTTGTAAACAGTTTATCAACTGGTCAGCTCCTTCTTCAGATTTTCAATCGTACTGCGCAATTGAAAATCCTCTTCGATCAACTTTTCTATCTTGCGAATGGCATGGATGATCGTTGAGTGGTCTTTGCCGCCAAATCGTTCGCCTATCTCCGGGTATGAAGAAGAGGTCAGTTGCCGCGACAGGTACATGGCTATCTGTCGCGGCATGACGACAGCCTTCAGCCTTTTCGGCGATTTTATATCGGAAATTTTTATATTGTAATGACTGCTGACCCTTTTCAGAATTTCCTCGACTGTTAATTCCTTGTTGCGCTCAACCAGTATATCCTTGAGAACATCCCTGGCCATTTCAAGAGACACCGGGGTCGACGTCAGGCTTGCAAAAGCGCCTATTCTGATCAGGTAACCTTCCAGTTCGCGGACGTTGCTGCAAACCGAATTGGCCAGAAACAGGGCGACCTCTTCCGGCAGTCTGATGCTGTTCTGTTCGGCCTTCATTTTCAGAATGGCCAGTTTCGTTTCGACATCCGGTGGTTGTATATCAGCGATTAATCCCCATTCGAAACGGGATCGAAGTCTTTCTTCAAGTCCGGGAATGTCTTTGGGAAACTTGTCCGAGGTAACGATAATCTGTTTGTGTGATTCATAAAGTGCATTGAAAGTATGGAAAAATTCTTCCTGGGTTCGCTCCTTGCCCGCAATGAACTGAATATCGTCGATCAGAATAACATCCATGGATCTGAACTTGTTGCGGAATTCGTCCATGCGGTTATAACGCAGGGAATTAATCAATTCGTTCATGAATTTTTCAGACGTGTAATAACAGATTCGCATTTCCGGTGACTTCTTCAATATGGCGTTGCCTATTGCGTTCACCAGGTGGGTTTTACCCAGACCGACACCGCCGTAAATGAAAAGCGGATTATAAGTTGTTGCCGGGTTGTTGGCGACGGCCATCGCTGCAGCGTAAGCAAACTGGTTGGATGAGCCGGAAACGAACTCTTCGAAGGTATATTTGCGGTTCAGGTTAATATCTGTCGCAAGAGCATGGTTAGCGAGTTTTTTTTGCTTGTCGACAGGGACCTCTTGTGAGCCCGTTGTTTCACCGGACCTGGATAATCCATCCCGTGCCTGACCGGCGACGTTGAACTGCAGTCGATAGTTGACTGCTGACAGCTCTTCAAGAATCTTTTGGATAAGCTTGCTGTAATTGTCCTTTACCCAGTCAAGGACAAACCGGTTGGGAACTTCCAGGTAAACCATATCCTGCTCGATTTTGACGAGCTTCAACGGTTTGATCCAGGTAGCATAGTGTTGCGAACTGAGGTTCAGTTCCAGGTGTGTCAGGGTGTCTTCCCAGAGTTTGCTCATGCCTGTGTCGGTTGTCTCTCGCCAGTTTCCGGACGGAGCTGGTGGCGATCAATTTATCCACAAGGTTTTAAACAGCTGTGGATAACTAAAAAACGATATAAAAACAATTAGTTAGTAAATAATGAACAGGTGGAAAATCTGACGATAAACACTATCAGAGCCGGTCTTTTATTGCAAGGGAAAATTGTCTGTAGAATAACCGTTCGATATTATGAATTTTTTTCGTTCTTGACATTGATAAACAACTATGCTTAAAAGTGCTTTTCACAAAAATCAACATCTTGTTGTTTGACGGGAGCAGATAAACCATGAAGCGTACATTTCAACCAAGCAGAATCAGTCGCAAGCGCACCCACGGATTCCGCAAGCGGATGCGTTCCAAGGCTGGTGCAAACGTTATCAGGCGCCGTCGTGCCAGGGGCCGCAAGCGTTTGGCCGCAACGATTTCAAGCAAGTAGCCGAACCATCGGGTGAACGAAGACCAAACCTTTCCCGGGTTTCGCCGGATTCGTCGATCGAGCGAATACCAAAAAACCTGGCGGCAAGGAAAACGTTATCATACGGCCCATTTTGTTGTTGTCGTCAACCCGGGCCGAAACAACTCTCGCCTGGGTATAACCGTGAGTCGCAAGGTCGGTAACGCGGTTCGCCGGAATCGACTGAAACGCTGGATAAGAGAGTTCTTCAGACATCGCTATAATAAGTTCGGTACGGCCGTGGATATATCCGTTGTCGTCAAACGCCACGCCGGACGCCTGGATCATCTGCAATTGGACCAGGAACTATCAACAGTTTTTGCCCGCCTGGAGACCGATCACCATGATTAAGCGGTTAGCCATAGCGGGCATTCGCTTTTACCGGGTCTGTCTTTCCCCTTTAATGCCGCCCGCCTGCCGTTATTATCCTTCTTGCTCCAGGTATACCCTGGATGCTGTGAACAGATATGGTGCTGCACATGGACTGTGGTTGGGAATCAAGCGACTGGCAAGATGTCACCCCTGGCACCCGGGTGGCTACGATCCTGTTGACAGGGACCTTACATAACCGGGAGATTTCTTGTCATGAATTCATCTGAAAATAAAAACCTTATCCTTGCCATGTCCCTTATGCTAGCGGTATGGCTTGGTTTTTCCATACTATTCCCACCCGTTAAACAGGAACAGAAGGCGCCAACCGAGCCGATACCCGCCGACCAGGCTGCGGTCGAGACCGCGGCACCGACGATTACTCCTGAGCCGGCAAAAATTCCGCCGCTCAATGAACCGGGCATGGTGTCTCCCGCTGTGACCGACAACTCTGTGCCGGGCCGCGAAATAACCGTCGAAACCGACAAGTACCAAGCGGTCTTTAACACGCAGGGAGCCCGGCTGGTTTCTTTCAAACTCAAGGATTACAAGGACACAGCAGCAGAAGATGCCCCACCTGTCCAGATGTTCGAATCTGGCCCCCTGCGCTATGCAACCTTGCGCACGACCGGGACAGAGGGGTTTGTTCTCAACGAAGATGCCCGCTTCGAGACCGCGTCGGCAGACCTGATCGAGGTCAATGGGGGCGCTCAATATGAGTTGCGCTTTAAACATGTTGCCGCCAACGGCATGCAGTATGTTAAGTCATATCAGCTGCTTGGCGACCGCTATACGATCGACACAAGAATCGAGTTGGCCAATTCCGGCGCAACCCCCTTGCGGGGCAGCCTCGGTTTCGCCCTGGTGCAGCGCTGGGATGAAAACCAGGACACGAACATGTATGACATGTATTCGTTCATCGGTCCGGCAACATTGATCAAAGAAGAAATCGAGGAAGTTGATGTCGACGATCTGACGGAAGGCTCCGTGGCCTATGGCAGGGACGTTTCCTGGACCTCTTTTCAAACCAAGTATTTCCTCTCCGTGGTGGTTCCGGGAACCGGCTCGAGCGAGCGTATCGAAGTCCGCCGCAAAGGCGGCGCAGTCGAGAACCTGATCGAAACACCGGTCATTACCCTGCAACCCGGCGAACGTAAAGCTCTCGACTATCTGGTTTTCATCGGCCCGAAAGACGCCGAACAACTTAAAGCTGCGGGTCACAATCTCGACAAGGTCGTGCACTTCGGGTTTTTCAATATCCTCGCCCAACCGTTGTTCCTGGTCCTGACCTTTTTCTACGGCTACTTCAAGAATTACGGTATCGCCATCATTCTTCTGACGGTTCTGATCAAGATCATTTTCTGGCCGCTGACGCACAAGAGCTACTCATCGATGAAGGCGATGCAGAAGTTGCAGCCCGAGATGCAGAAACTCCGGGAAAAACATGGCAGCGACAAGGAGCGCCTGAACAAGGAGATGATGACGCTGTACAAGACCCATCGCGTCAACCCGCTCGGCGGGTGCCTGCCGATGCTGGTACAAATCCCGGTTTTCTTTGCCCTGTACAAGGTGTTGCTCGATTCGATAGCCTTGCGTCACGCACCTTTCGCCCTTTGGATCACTGATCTGTCGGCAAAAGATCCCTACTACATCACTCCCCTGCTGATGGGCGCAAGTATGTTCGTACAACAGAAGATGACACCGACGACGGCCGACCCGATGCAGGCCAAAATCTTCATGATGATGCCGATCATCTTTACTTTCATGTTCCTTAATTTCCCTTCGGGATTGGTTATTTACTGGTTGGTGAACAATCTTCTGACAATTGTTCAGCAATACTTTATTCACCGCAAAAAAGCATGAACCAGAAGCGATGAAGCCGGACCACCTGACTGC
>JBFLJZ010000022.1:0-14187 GCA_040882925.1 Desulfuromonadales bacterium | reverse complement strand
GAGACATCGACCAGACGCGTCTGACCGTTCTCTTTGACAGGATAAGCGAGCGGATTGCCGCGGTTGCTGGTGCCGAGGATCGTCCCGCCGCGAGGCAAGATACCGCGTACCGAGTCAAGGGTCAGCTCGCGCCAGCGAGGTTCACCCACCAGACCGTCAAAGCCGTCCTCGATGCCGATGACGCGCCAGTTGCGTTGCAGGATGGCGCTGCGCACCACGCCGCGGATGACCGCATTCAGTCCGGGGCAATCACCGCCGCCGGTTAATATCGCTATCGTTTGTTGCATAATTATTCTCACTCAACCGGTCGTCGAACGACGGGGGATGGCGACCGGCCCCAGCGGCCGATCCTACGAAGATACATCACCGGGCAGTCAGCTATGGTTTGCGCTGCTCGGTGGCGATCGCCAACTTGACAAATCCGGCATCACGTGCGAGGTCCATGAGCGTGACGACTTTGCCATGACGCGATTCCTGGTCAGCCAGAAGCAGGATGGTCGTCGTGTCGGCATTGGATCGATGCTCGGCCAGCAGCTTTTTGTAGTCGTTGATGGAGATTTTACGATCGAGATAATAAACATCTCCATCACGGGAAAGATAGATCTTCAGTTCCTGCGGCTCCCTTTCAACTGACTGGGAAGAGGCTTCGGGAAGCTTGATCGAGATTCCGGGACTTTCGACGAAGGTTGTCGAGATCATGAAAAAAATCAACAGCAGGAAAACCACGTCGACCATAGGCGTGAGGTCGATGCGCGGTTCATCACTTGATTTACGCAGTAAGCTCATTTATTTCCCCAGCAGATCGACGAGTCGCAGAGAATACTCTTCCATTTCAATGATCAACTGATCGAGCCGGCTGGACAGGTAACGGTGTGCCAGGATGACCGGGATGGCAACCGTCATGCCCGCAGCAGTTGTGACCAGCGCTTCTGATATCCCGCCACCGAGGGTGGCCGGAGTGCCCATCCCCTGGCTGGCAATGACATTAAACGCCCTGATCATGCCGAGGACCGTGCCGAGCAGCCCGAGCAAGGGAGAGATTGTCGCAATAGTTCCCAACAGGCCGAGGAAACGCTGCAACGGAGCAGCTTCACGACGACCGGTCTCTTCCACGACGGCCTTGATCTGTTCACGACTTCGCCCTGCGGCACGCAGCGCCGCAAGGAAGACCTTTGCCAATGGCGAGTTGGATTTATGACAGACGGTGATGGCATCTTCGCGATGCTCTTTAGCCACCAGGGGTTCAACCTGATGGGCAAGCTCCCTGAACTCCTTGCGGACCTTGATGTAGGTCCAGAGGCGCTCCAGAAAAATACCCAGGGCGAAAATTGAGCAGGCTGCGATCGGGTACATGAGGTACCCGCCTTTTTGGATAACAAGCCACATAGTATCGAAATCTCCTTCGGGCACAGGCTCGGCAGAGTCATGAGTTGCCCATGCAATGTTGATGATTTTATTGATTTCTATTGCTGATTACAATGAAAAGCTGTCCTGATTCAGGAAAAAGCATTGACCAGTAAAGAGTAGGTTTTTTCGATATGTTGCGGGATGACCCTGGTATCCGCAAGAATCGGCATGAAGTTGCTGTCACCGGCCCAACGCGGCACGATATGCATGTGGATGTGCGCGGCAATTCCAGCCCCTGCGGCCTGGCCGAAATTCCAGCCGACATTGAACCCTTCGGCAGCACAAGTGTTGCGTAAAACGGCCTGACTGCGAACCATCAAGTGATGCAGTTCGTGTATCTCCGGCACCTCAAGGCCGGCCGGGTCGGCGAGGTGACGATACGGCGAGACCAGGAGGTGGCCATTTGAATACGGGTAACGATTCATCATGACATAGCAAGAATCACCGCGCGCCACGACAAGCCGCTCCGGGTCGTCGGCCCGGTCTGCATCGAGACAGAAAATGCAGCCTTCTGCTTCCGGCCCCTGTATATACTCAAGCCGCCATGGTGCCCATAAACGATCCATAAATCATATCTCCAGCTTAAGGATCCGGTGATCAATCGAGGCGAAAGATCGTACCCCTGATCTTTTTGTCGATCTCCAGAAGACCGATGGTGTGGCAAGACATGTTGCGCCGGTCCGTCGCGCTCCCCGGGTTGAAGAACAGGACCCCATGCCGCTCGTGGCAGACCGGGACGTGGCTGTGCCCGTAAACCAGGCAATCGAGTGGAAATCGGCTGAACTCACTGTAGATTCTCTCTTCTATCCCTTCAGCCGGACCCCAGCCGTGAATCAGGCCAATCTTGAAGCCCTGGATATCAATAACTTTTTTGACCGGAATTCCCGGTGCAATCGGGTCCATATTCCCTCGCACACTGTGTACCGTGTATTCTTCGAACACATCGAGCAGATCGGGGGCAACCACATCTCCGGCATGCAATATCATATCGACGGGATCGATGACATTATTGACCAAGCCGAGGAGAAATGCCCTGGCTTCTGCGGTGTCGGCAAGGTGGGTATCTGAAAAGACGGCTATTCTCAATGGCAGATCACCGAATAAATGCTCAGTCAACACTTATGCCACAGTTTCAGGATGCGATCGCGAACCAAGCTTGGTCAACATAATAAAACGCCTGCACTACGACCTGTCAATCTTTCCATGCCAAGAATCAATAATGCCGGACATGGCAAGACGCCGCCAGGCTTTATCTTTCGGCATAAGATTTTACCGGGCATGATCCCTTGACGCATGGCATAAAAGCGATATTTTATTCATGTTCAAGTAATTGATGCCAAGTTTGTGCTTTTTGTCCACTTCGGCATCAGCATTGCCGTAAAGATTGCGTCTACCAGAAATTCTGACCGTTTTTGCTTGACAAAAAGCATCAGGTAGCATTATCTAACGTTTTTAATATTGCTAAAAATATTTATTATCACAAAAAACCCCTAACAAGATTTGGCTTCGACGAACGAGCCAGGGAGGCAGAAAAAATGTCAAAACGTCAGGAAGCGCTCGATTACCACTCAATGGGGCGCAAAGGCAAGATCGAAGTGATTACCACCAAACCGTGCGCAACCAGTCGCGACCTGGCCCTTGCCTACAGTCCGGGAGTTGCCGAACCTTGCCTCGAGATCGAAAAAGACCCCAATGACGCCTATAAATATACCGCCAAGGGCAACCTCGTCGCGGTTGTCTCCAACGGCACCGCGGTGCTCGGCCTCGGTGACATCGGCGCATTGGCCGGCAAGCCGGTTATGGAAGGCAAAGGTGTTCTTTTCAAGAGTTTCGCCGACGTCGACGTTTTTGACATCGAACTGAACACCAAGGACTCGGATGAGCTGATCCGCACGGTCAAATTGCTCGAACCGACCTTTGGCGGCATCAACCTCGAGGACATCAAGGGGCCTGAATGCTTTTACATTGAAGAGAAACTCCAGGAAATCTGTGATATCCCGATCTTCCATGACGACCAGCACGGCACGGCGATCATTTCGGCCGCAGGCATGATCAACGCCCTGGAAATTATCGGCAAAGACATCAACGACGTTAAGATCGTCGTCAATGGCGCTGGGGCCGCAGGAATCGCCTGTGCCAACCTTGCTATCACCATGGGCATCGACAAGAACAACGTCATCCTCTGCGATACCAAGGGCGTCATCTACAAGGGTCGCACCGTCGGCATGAACGAGTACAAGGAGCGTCTGGCAGCAGAAACCGACGCCCGTACCCTCGAAGACGCCATGGTGGATGCCGACATCTTCTTCGGCGTCTCCGCCAAGGGCGCGCTGACACCGGACATGCTCAAGTCGATGGCCAAGGACCCGATCGTCTTCGCCATGGCCAACCCTGACCCCGAGATCACCCCACCGGAGGCGAAAGCGGTTCGCGACGACGTGATCATCGGGACCGGCCGTTCCGATTACGAGAACCAGGTCAACAACGTGCTCTGCTTCCCGTTCCTGTTCCGCGGCGCCCTGGACACCCACGCCAGCGCGATCAATGACGAGATGAAACTCGCGGCAGTTAAGGCGCTGGCTGATCTTGCCAAAGAAGACGTTCCGGACTCGGTCCGCAAGGCTTATGCCGGTGAAGTGATCAAGTTCGGCCGCGAGTACGTGATCCCCAAACCTTTCGACCCGCGCGTGCTTCTGCATGTCGCACCGGCCGTGGCCCAGGCGGCAATGGATAGCGGCGTCGCACGCCGCCCGATTGAAAACATGGACGAGTACAAAGAGCGCCTCGAAGCGATGCAGGGCCGCTCCAAGTCGGTCATGCGGACCTTGATCAACAAGGCCAAAGCCTGTCCCAAGCGCGTTGTGTTCCCCGAGGGCGATGAAGACAAGATTATCCGCGCAGCGCAAATCCTGATTGACGAAGGGATCGCCAAGCCGATCCTGCTCGGTGACAAAAAAGAAATTGAAGCCCGCGTCAAGGCACTCGCTGCTGATATTACCGGCGCGGAGATTATTGATCCGGAAAATTCACCCAAACGCAAGGAATATATTGACGCGCTCTTTGCCATGCGTCAGCGCAAGGGTGTCACGCTGGCAGAAGCCGACCGCCTGATCAAGAACCGCAATTATTTCGGTGCGATGATGGTCGAAAAAGGTGATGCGGACACCCTGCTTTCAGGTATCAGCCATCACTATCCAGAAACGATCCGCCCTGCCCTGGAGATCATCGGCAAACAGGACAACCTCTCCAAGGTCCACGGCCTTTACATGATGGTCACCAAGAAAGAAGCCGTATTCTTTGCCGACACCACCGTGACCATTGAACCGACCGCTGAAGAACTGGCCGAGACGGCAATTCTGACTGCCGAGAAAGCCAAGTACTTTGAAGTCGAGCCAAGGGTGGCGATGCTCTCCTTCTCCAACTTCGGCAGTGCCATACACCCGCTCACGCAAAAGGTCGCCAAAGCGACCAAGCTGGTCAAGGCACAGGCCCCCGATCTGGTTGTCGATGGTGAAGTCCAGGCCAATGTTGCCCTCGACCCGGAGCTGGTCGAAAAACAGTATTCTTTCTCCAAGCTCAAGGGCAACGCCAATGTCTTCATCTTCCCCGACCTCCAATCCGGCAACATCGCCTATAAACTGCTGCACAAACTCGGCGGCGCCGAGCAGATCGGCCCGATCCTGATGGGCACCAAGAAGCCGGTTCATGTGCTGCAGCGCGGCGACGATGTCGCCGACATTGTCAACATGGCCGCGGTTGCTGTTGTCGATGCCCAGGAGCATGCGGTAGACAAAAAAAAGCCATCAGAAAATTAAGTAACTTCCGAGGGGCAACCGGACCGGTTGCCCCTTAGTTTTTTTAAAAAGCGCCCATTTCTGTCCTGCTGCTCGCGCGATGTTTCCCCTTCCCTGCACTACCAACACCTGCTAAAATACCGCCTTAAAGCACAACACGAGGACTCGACAATGAAATATCTCAGCACGCGCGGGCAGGTCAAAAACATCCCCTTCAAACAGGCGGTCATGATGGGCCTGGCTGAAGATGGCGGGCTGCTGTTGCCGGAATCCATTCCACAGCTTACCCCGGGCGACCTTGACGCCCTGGCCAAACTGGCCTATCCGGAACTGGCCTTCCAGGTCATGAGTTGTTTCATCGAGGATATCCCGTCTGCCGACCTGAAATCATTGATTGACCGTTCCTACTCGACCTTTACCCACCGAGATATTACCCCGCTCATCCACCGTGACGGTCTCTACATTCTGGAGCTTTTTCATGGCCCGACCCTGGCCTTCAAGGATGTCGCCCTGCAGTTTCTCGGCAACCTCTTCGAGTATCTGCTGGCCGAATCCGGCGAACACATGAACATCCTCGGCGCGACCTCCGGCGATACCGGCAGCGCGGCTATTTACGGCGTACGCGGCAAACGCAATATCAACATATTTATTCTGCACCCGCACAAGAAAGTCTCCCCGGTGCAGGAATTGCAGATGACGACGGTCACTGACGAGAATGTTTTCAACCTCGCCATCAAGGGGACTTTTGACGATGGTCAGCAAATCGTCAAAGACATTTTCGGCGATCTCGGCTACAAAAAAAACCATGCACTCGGCGCCGTCAACTCGATCAACTGGGCCCGCGTCCTGGCCCAGATCGTTTATTATTTTTACGCCTGGGGTCAGCTGCGCAAAAAGATCGGTGCCAACAATGTCTACTTTTCAGTGCCGACAGGTAACTTTGGCGACATTTTCGCTGGTTATATTGCCAAGCGCATGGGGCTGCCGATCGAGAAACTGATCCTGGCAACCAACGCCAACAACATTCTTTGCCGATTTATCAATCGCGGAGACTACTCGATTGACGAGGTCCACCCGACTTTCTCTCCATCGATGGATATCCAGAAGGCCAGCAACCTGGAACGTTACCTGTATTACCTTTTCAATGAAGATACCAAGCAGCTCGCTGCAGCCATGGCAAATTTTGCCGCGACCGGGAAACTGGCCTTCAGCGATGCACAGATCGCTGCAATCAATCAGGTCTTCGCCTCGACATCGATCGACAACGAGCAGACGCTCGCCACCATTCGTGACTTTCATGCCGCCACCAACTACGTTCTCGATCCACACACCGCAACCGGCGTCAAAGCCGGCAGGGACCTTGACAGAGGCGATTATCCAGTGATCTGCCTGGCCACCGCCCACCCGGCCAAATTCCCCGAAGCGGTCAAGCGGGCGATTGGCAGGGAACCGCAACGCCCGGCAAGTCTTGACGGTCTGGAAGAGCGGCAGCGTCGTTGCGCACTGGTTGAGGCTGACATTGCTACAGTCAAAGACTTTCTGGCGAAGCATTCATTGCAGTAACCTCACTCTACGACACACACAAAAGCACTCAGCCAGACTGGTCTTGCTCCTTTTATGCGACATTTTATCGAAGATAAGCGAGTAAAAGTCAAAACAAAGAGGGGCAGCCATGCGGCTGCCCCTCTTTGTTGATTAATTTTCGCGCCTCGCAACTCGTGCCGCGCGCTTCGGATTAACAGTCGAAATACAAAGCAAACTCTTCCGGGCACGGACGCATGCGCACCGGGTCGACTTCGTTCTCACGCTTGTACTCAAGCCACATTTCGATGACATCCTTGGTGAAGACATCGCCCTTGAGCAGCCAGTCATGATCAGCTTCGAGGGCGTCGAGAGCTTCGTTGAGGGTCCCGGCAACGCTCGGAATGTCCTTGAGTTCTTCGGGTGACATGCCGTAGATGTCCTTGTCCAGCGGCTCGCCCGGGTCAATCTTGTTCTCGATGCCGTCGAGGCCGGCCATCATCATGGCAGCAAATGCCAGGTAGCCGTTGCAGCTCGGATCAGGCGTGCGGTACTCGACACGCTTTGATTTCGGGTTGTCGGTCACCGGGATACGCAGCGATGCGGAGCGGTTCCGGTTTGAGTAAGCCAGGTTTACCGGAGCCTCAAAACCGGGGACCAGTCGTTTATAGGAATTGGTGCTCGGGTTGGTGAAGGCGCACAGGGCCTTGGCGTGCTTGATAATGCCGCCGATGTAGTACATGGCAGTCTTCGACAAGCCGCCGTAGCCGTCGCCGGCAAACAGGTTCTCGCCGTCTTTCCAGATCGACTGATGGCAGTGCATGCCGGACCCGTTGTCATCATAGATCGGCTTGGGCATGAAGGTGACGGTCTTGCCATTGCGGATGGCGACGTTCTTGATGATATACTTGAACCATTGCAGGCTGTCGCCCATCTTCAGCAGGCTGTCGAAACGCATATCGATCTCGAATTGGCCTGCCGTTGCCACTTCATGGTGAGCACACTCGATAACCATGCCATTTTCCTGCATGACTTCGACCATTTCATTACGAATGTCGATCATCGAGTCGGTCGGAGCACAAGGGAAGTAACCTTCTTTGTGACGCGGCTTGTAGCCGAGATTGGGGAACTCTTCACGTCCAGTGTTCCAAATCCCTTCGGCCGAATCGATGGAGTAGAACGACTCGTTGGCGCTGGACGCGTAACGCACGTCGTCAAACATGAAGCACTCCGGCTCAGGGCCGAAGTAGATAGTATCTCCAATACCGGTCTGCTTCAGGTAGGCCTCGGCCTTCTTGGCAATGAAACGCGGGTCGCGAGTGTAACCTTCCTTGGTGATCGGGTCGATGATGTTGCAGATCAGGCTCAGGGTCGGAGCCTTGACGAAAGGATCAATCTTGGCAGTCTCGGGGTCAGGCATAATCAGCATGTCCGAGTTGTGAATCGGTTGCCAGCCGCGGATCGATGATCCATCGAAACCGATACCCTCGTCAAAGGTATCTTCGCTGAATTCACTGATCGGGGTAGAAAAGTGCTGCCAGATACCGACAAAGTCAAGGAACTTGTAATCGACCATCTTGCAATCGTTATCCTGGGCAAATTTGACAACTTCTTGTGGGCTCATTTTTAACTTCTCCTTTAAATAATGGTCTTGCTGTCTGGGATAATTATTCAAGCATTAGAGCGCATCGTCGCCGGTTTCACCGGTACGGATGCGGACAACTTCGTCAACCGGAGTGACAAAAATTTTGCCATCCCCGATGCGGCCGGTCTTGGCTGACTCACCGATCACTTCAACAACTTTTGCCGTCAGTTCATCGGCAACGATAATTTCCATTTTTATCTTGGGGATGAAATCCACCACATACTCAGCGCCACGGTACAGTTCCGTGTGGCCTTTCTGGCGGCCAAAACCTTTGACCTCGCTGACCGTAATCCCCTGAATACCGATCTCATTCAATGCTTCCTTCACTTCGTCCAGTTTGAAGGGCTTAATGATGGCTTCGACTTTCCTCATGGCTTGTCGCTCCTCTGCAAATTGATGTCAGATGTTGCCTGGAATATATTCTTCTTATAACTGTGCAAGATTACCTTTAGCAATTAGCTTGCCTAAACTCGAAACAGTCTAACCGGACAAGCTAAGGTATTAATATCTATGGGTTACAATTCTCAAGCCGTGGCGATCATTAATGCATGAACTGAACCACGGGCGCAACAAATGCCCAGATATAAAGCACCGCCGCAGCTGGCTGCCCAACTTTTGTGCATCAGCCAAAATCAGGGCCAAAGAGGTTATAAAAACCGGACTTGCTGCGGTCTTTATTCAACCTCTGTCAAAAAAAGGATTTTTGCCTTTGGCAGCCAAGGGTATGCCGTAAGCGATCTGCACATCCTCACTAAGCATGCCAAGCTCGATCGCCGCCTTGCCGGCGGTATACATGATCCGATTGTCGATGCGCAGGTCTGCGGCAAGCCCGGCCGCTGAACCGACCGCGATACCGAGGTCACCAGCGTTGAATGAGCAGGTCCCTCCCGCGGCGGTCATGCTATCGCAATCGTCGAAGCCGCAGAAGCCACACGCAGGTATTTTTAATGGCTCCTTGCGCGTCCCGAGCAAAACGACAACCGGCGCATGTTCAAGATTGGCTGCGTCGCGAACAAAGAACGCGATGCCGTCGCGTTCACCGATGTGTCTCATCTGCTGTTGAAGACGCTGCTTATCACCCTCGGTCGCGATCGCCGTGACGAGCAAATCCTTGCCTTTGCTTTTGGGAGCCGTGCGTGCAGCCACACAGAGGCTTTCGGCAGCACGGATCAAGCCGTCGTTCTCGACAATTTCATTCTTAATCAGCATCGGATGCTCCGTTATAGATCAGCCTGTCAAGGCTACAGTGCGTTGATTCAAACTGAAACCGGACAAGTTTCAGCAGGAAAAGTTCTGCAGGACTTTTGCCGGTCGTCAAAGAGCTGCAAAACAGTCAAGATCCTCTGATCCAGGAAAGATTCTGTTTGCGCTTTGATGTGGGCAGGGACGCCACCGAAATAAGCTTCGGCGATACTTCCTGCGATGCAGGCCTGTGTGTCACTGTCCCCACCCAGTGAGACGGCATTACGCACAGCGTCTTCAAAGCCCTCTGCTTCCAAGAAGGCCCTGATCGCCTGCGGCACAGAGCCCTGGCAGGTAACATCAAAGCGGTAATGCCGCCGGATTTCATCAAGCGTTGCGGACAGATCATAACTGAAAACGTCTTCAACAAAAGCTCGGATTGCCTTTTTACCGGCTTTGTTACGGGCCATGAAAACTGCCCCGGCAACAGCCTGGGCGCCACGCACGCCTTCAGGATGGTCATGGGTCACTACAGCGCTTTTTCGGGCTTCCGAGAGAACGTCTTGCAAAGAATCATACAGCCAGGCAACCGGGCTGACGCGCATCGCAGAGCCGTTGCCATAGCTCTGGTAAGGTTCCAGCGTTGAAGACTCTGCCCACCGCCGGAAGCGGCCGCCATACCCGGCACCAGGATAGCATTGGTAGTATTCGCGGAGTTTGTCCGGAAAAGGAACTTTATGCAGAATGCTGTCGGCCAGAGCAACGGTGTGGACCGTATCATCGGTGAAAGCACTCTGCTGATTGAACAGATCGAAGTGCTTGCTTTTGATCCCGGTATGTTCGAAACGTGAGCCGATGACATCCCCGGCAATTGCTCCAAGCATTGGCCTCCCCTTGACAAGATAATTCAAATGCTGCTCGAAGAGTATACTTGCAGACGCGCAGTTATCAAGCAGCTCCTGCGATCACAACTGCAGAACCCGGCACGACTGGGCTCACACCGGTTTACTGATACAGAGAAGCGTTGAAATGAGGAGACAGTGCCTGCAGCTTTGCCAGGCGCGTATCTTTCGGCAATGCCGCGAGCTTTCTCACTGCTGCGTAGAAGCTTGGCAGGTCATAATCGACACTCTGCAAAAGGACTTGAAATGCCGGAACAAGATCATGATAGACGGCAACCGAGGCAAGGCGCGCATTATTGATGCCTTCGTTCATCCAATGGTCGAAACCTGCATAGCCGCCCCACTCTTCCTTCAAACGTCCGTAGCGCTTGTAGCTGGCCGAAATGATTTGCTGTTTTGCCAGCCGCTTCTGTTCGTTGCCGAGATCGGCAAGATACACGGCCTGCAGTTCCTGGCGTATGCTGTTGAGAAAAGCCCGGAACTCGGCAGACAGCTTTTCTCTTTGCAGGCACTCCTGCCACAGCTCTTGCGAAGCATGACTGTTGAACCAGCGGCGCAAACTCTCTCTCTCCACTGTCTTGGCAAAAGATTCATTGAATGTCGTGGCATTCGGCAGATAGACAACCTGGTGTGCCAGCTCATGAAACAGCAGCGCGGCCAGGTGAATTTCATCATTTCTCAGGAAGGTGTTGAGGACAGGGTCATCAAACCAGTTAAGCGTCGAGTAGGCCTCGACACCATACACATCGACATCAAATCCCCTTGCAGAGAGCTCTTCGGCCATGATCAGTGCCGATTTTTCATCAAAATAACCGCGGTAAGTGACACAACCAACGACAGGGAAACACCATTGCACCGGCGCCATGGAGAACTCGGGGGCTGCCGTCAGGTTCCAGACCGCGTAAGGCCGTTCCAGGTCCGCGTACTCGTGATAACTGCCATTATCCGGCAACTGCAGAGAATCAACGGCAAACTCCCTCAGCTTGACGACCGTTTTCAGCTGACGGATGACCGCATCCGGGGCATCATTGTTGGCAAGGATTTCGTCTATCGGCTGAGCGCGCGACATCAACCCCAGGTGACCCTTGACACTCTGCAACAGATAGCCGCTGTCGCCGCAGGCACTCAGGAAGACAAGACAAGCAGCCACCAGGAGCGCTAGTGGCTTAGATCCGGCAATCATCCTGAACACCTGTAGGTAGCAAGGGGGCAGTCATTCTCCATGCCTTTCTTGTCACGAGTGTGATGAGTGACCACGCTCAAGATCAATCAGCCTGAGCTTGGTTGCTTTGCCATAACCACCTGAATACTGACCCGGCTGACCATCGGCATTGACGACGCGATGGCAAGGCACAACCAACGGAAAGGGATTTGCAGACATGACCCGTCCGACAGCACGTGCCGCGCCGGGGGAACCGGCCAACCGCGCCAGGTCACGATACGCAACCACCGAACCGTATGGCACCTGCAGCAAGGCCTTGTGAACCTTCCGCGCAAAGCCACTCAATGCGGTACCATCAAGCTTGACAGAAAAAGTTTTTCTTTCACCACGAAAATATTCCTGCAACTGGTCAAAAACCTGTTTGCCAAATCGGCTCGGACTGCGATGAGCATCCGGACAGTGCCTGCCAACCGCCAGCTCAGCATCTTCAGGAGAGCTGGCAAAACATATCCTGCACAAACGATCATCCCTGACGACAATGGCAACCGTACCATAATCGAAAGATAACATATCCCAGGTTTTCTCTGACATGTCTCAATTTCTCCTGTATAACGGCAATCTGTCGGCAATCATCGACCAGGCTTGTTGCATCTCCCTGACCCTGAATATCCACAGAAAAAGGGCATAAACCAGAGCCCCGGACAAGACCGCGCTACAGAGCAGAGCGAAGCGCGGCAAGAAGGGCCCGGTGGCCAACCAGTCAGTTTGCCCGAGGATCACGGCCACCACAATACTCATGAAAATAAGCCCGGGGATAGTCCTTATGATGGTATTGAAAATTCCCGAAAGACCCAGTGTACCGAGCTTCTTTGCAAGGAGTACGATGAGAATCAGGGCATTGAAGACCGAGGCAATCGTCAGGGCCATGGCAAGCCCGGCATGCCCCATCAACTGCATCAACAAAAGGCCGGCAAGAAGATTGACCAGCAACGTCCAGAAAGAGATTATAACAGGCGTTCGGGTATCTTTCATGGCATAAAAACAGGGCACAACCACGCGACTGATGCCGACGAACAGGAGACCCGGAGCATACCATGCCAACGCTATCGCCGATTGGGAGACATCGAAAGCGGTAAAGCTCCCACGCATGAAGAACAAGCTATAGACGGCCTGGTTGCAAAGAACCAGGCCGGCAGTTGCCGGAATGGTGACCAGCATGATCAGAACCAGAGCGAAACGCAATGACTCGCGGAAACCATCCAGGTCTTTTGCAGAAGCCTGTCGGCTCATGGTCGGTAAAACCGCCTGGGCCAGGGACACGACAAAAACTCCCTGAGGAAACTCGAACAGCCTCTGGCCGTAGTAGAGCCAGGAGACGCTGCCCTGTTCGAGGAAAGAAGCCATCAGGCGTGTGACAACGATATTGATCTGGTAAATAGCGACACCGAGGATACCGGGAAGCATCAATTTTACGATTCGGACGACCGCGCTGTGGCGAAAATTGAAATCCGGCTTCAGGTCGTATCCGCGCCGATACAGGATCGGAATCTGCATGATAAACTGGATCACGCCACCGAACAGTACGCCGTATGCGAGTGCCACCACAGGTTCATCAAGCCGCGGCGCGAGAACCAGAGCAGAACCGATGATGGCTAGGTTCAGTAGTACCGGAGAGAGCGCCGGCAAGAGGAAATGTCCGGATACATTCAGCACACCGGCAAACAACGCGACCAGGCTGACAAAAAAGATGTAGGGAAACATCAACCGGTTGAGAAGATCGGTCAGGGCAAGTTTTCCGGCCGTACCTGCAAAACCGTACCCGATCAGCTTAACCAGCCAGGGTGACGACAGGATCCCGAGCAGCGTAACACAGGTCAGAACCAACAGCAGGAGCGTCCAGCAGATCCGCACAACCCGGCGCGCTTCATCGGTACCTTCATGATGGAGCACGTCGGTAAAGGTCGGCACAAAAGCTGCCGTTAAAGAACCTTCGGCGAAGAATCTGCGCAGCAGGTTCGGAATGGTGAAGGCAACGAAAAACGCATCTGTGACCATTCCTGCACCAAATACTGCCGCAACAACCATATCGCGAACCAAGCCGGCAAGCCTGCTGGCGGCGGTCGCCAGCGACAAAACCCCGGTTGCTTTCGTGATATGTCTTTTCTCTTCACTCGCTGCAGACATGGCAACAATCATCAAAGCAATGCATTATTTTTTATTAATCCCATGTTTTATATTCATAACTTACTTAAATTAAACACTATTTTTTTGCACATTGGAATGTTTTTATCTTGACTGTTGTTCCGGCCAATGTTATAAAACTGTCGCCTGACAAATCAAATTACGCCGAGAAACGTGCCGGAGGAATAACAGTGGCAAATCACAAATCAGCAGAGAAGAGACATCGTCAAAGCAAGATTCGCAACGCCCGGAACACTCATATTCGTTCTACCATGCGCAGTTATGTTAAAAAGGTTCGCATGGCAATTGCCGAGGGTGATATCGAGACAGCCAAAACCCTCCTGGACAAAGCCGTCCCTTATATTGACAAGGCGGCGACAAAGGGGGTCATTC
>JBFLJZ010000021.1:0-19201 GCA_040882925.1 Desulfuromonadales bacterium | reverse complement strand
TTTTCATGAAATGTAAATTAAAATTCAGAACCTCGGGATAAACGCCGCGAACGATCTCAAGAACCTTTATCGTGCGACCTTGACGGTCAAACTTTTTCTCAGGGAGTCGGCCCCGAAAACCAACGGGACACCGAGCCAGGCGGCCAGGGAAACAGGCCAACCGACGGGTCCGATGCCGAGGATCGTCTGCAGCGGCGGCAGTGAAACCAGGGGCCCGGTTGATGTCGGTCAATCCGGAAGACTTCTTGTCCTGACAGCATTCTTCCAGATAGCGGAAAAGTAAATTTTACGGGGGACTGCAAACAGCAATTTGTCTTTCCGGCTGCTGAAATTTCCATTATGATTGTTGGATTTAACGCTGCTCGCGCTAACCTATGGGAATACTGCCGATGGTGGCATGTATAACGACGAAAATCGGTTAAAATGTTAGGGCTTGACCGGAGATTGCGGCAAACATGGAAAAGCTGACCATTGGCTGGCGTGATTATCGGCCACCTGACTGTGCCGCGGGAGCACGATGGTGACGCGCTGGTCCACCTGGCCAAGATAGCCGAACTAAATGGAGCAGAAGTCGCTCTCGATGATTACGTGTCAACCTTGGCCGAGGAAGGCTTCGGGCTGGAACGTTGACGCTCGACGGTGACCGGCTGCAACTTCCAGCACAGAGGAGCTCATAAGAGTTATGACCCGAAAAAAAATCCTCAATCTCGACTTTTTCAAACGGCCTCTCACGACCGAACTGTTCAGCATCAAGGCGAAAGAAGTCGGCCTGCCGCCCGGCTCGTTGATTCATGTCGGCAAGCAGAAAATCGAAAAGCCGGTCATCGGACTGGTCGACTATGCTCAAGAGCACTTTGACACCCGCACAGACATCACTATAGAAGATGCCACGGCGTTCAAAGAGACCGAATCAGTCAGCTGGATCAACCTGAGCGGTATCCACGACATCAGCCTGATCGAACGGTTCGGCCAAAGATTCGGCATTCACAACCTGGCTCTCGAGGACATCCTCAACACTCAGCATCGACCGAAGGTCGAAGAAATGGATGGATACAGCCTGATCATCCTGAAGATGCTGTTTTTCGACGATGCAACCCAAACCATCGATGCGGAGCAGATCAGCCTGATCCTCGGCCCCCGCTATGTCCTGACTTTCCAGGAGCGTGAGGGCGATGTTTTCGACGCGGTCCGCGGGCGTTTGCAGCGCAGCAACGGCCGGATTCGCCAGCGCGGCTCGGACTATCTAGCCTATGCCCTGATCGACTCGATCGTCGACAGTTATTTCCATATCCTGGAAAAAGTTGGTGACAATATTGCCCAGTTGGAGGAGGAACTGCTCATCAATCCGGAGCAGTCGACCCTGGGGAGGGTGCACCACTACAAGCGCCAGCTGATGCTGCTGCGCAAATCGGTCTGGCCGCTGCGTGAAGTCATTGGCGAACTCTACAAGGAAGAGTCGCCCATGATCAGGGAGGACACCCAGGTGTTCCTGCGCGACCTGTATGATCACACGATCCAGGTGCTGGAAACCGTGGAGATCTTTCGCGACACGGTCTCGGGGCTGCAGGATCTTTACATGTCTGCCGTCGGCAACCGCATGAACGAGATCATGAAGGTGCTCACCATCATGGCCTCAATCTTCATCCCGTTGACGTTTATCGCGGGTATTTACGGCATGAATTTCGAGTACATCCCCGAGCTCAAGTGGCGCTGGGGTTACTTTGCGATCTGGGGTGTCATGCTCGGCTGTGTCGCCGGCATGGTGATCTATTTCAGGAGCAAGAAATGGTTCTAGATTTCACCACCAGGCTCGAGCGAGCCTGTGCGCTGCTCGTCATGTTGTTGGCCATGGCCGGTCTGTCGACCACTCCGGCAGCTCTGGCCCAGAAGGACACACTTGAACAGGAAAAACCACAACAGGAGCAACCACAGGAAAAGGTCTTCCCTGGGCTCAATGAGGTGGTTCCGCAGGGCACCGCACTGGCAACCAAGCTGGGCGTCGCGAAGACGCAGATCCAGGGCATGGAGGACCGGCAGGATCTCTATGACACCCTGGACGCCTTGCTGGAAGACCACGCCAAACTTGAAGAACAATACCAGGACTGGGAAAACATTACCGACTGGCAGATCAACCGACTGCTTATTGCCCAAACCAGCTACTCCGAGCTGGCTGATTTACTCAACAGTCAGCTCAAGGTGATCAACCGCCAGTTGCAGGGCCTGGAAAACCAGCGCGTTACCTGGGCGCAGGAAAAGAGCTACTGGCAGGAATGGCAGGGGTATTTACGGCAAGCCGGCGTAAGGATTCCCGAACAACAATTCAAAAGCGCCCTGAACGGTATCGACGATCAGTTGCAGAACATTGCCCGGATCAGTTCCGAACTGGTCAGAGCCCAGCAGAAGTACGCGCCGGCACAGCAGGGTCTGGCCAGTCGTCTCGGCTCGATCAAAAAGGCCATTGATAATCTCCGCATGGACACCTTCCGCCGTAATGCGAGAAAGATGTTCGAGGCTGATTACTACCGGCAGTTCGATTCGGAACTCTGGACAGAGTTTACTGACAGCCTGGCCATCAGTTTGAGTCTCCCGGACAATTTGGTCCAGCGTCACGGCGATGTCATCGGGCTTTATCTTTTCTCTTTCATCATTATCACCCTGCTGTTTGTCTACCGCAGCAGAAAGAGTCGACCAGTCCGTGAAGAATGGGTTTTCCTGTTCAAGCGCCCCGTGGCCAGTGCCACCTTCATCAGCATCGCTGTCATCGGTCTGTTCTCGGACCTGAACATCAATCTGCCCCTACTTTGGAAATGGCTGTTGTTCATGTTGATCATAATTGCCGCGATGCGTCTGCTGAATGCGTTCTCCGCCAGCCCGGGGGTCAAGAAGGCGATCCGAACCATCGCGGTGGTTGCCATTCTCACCGAAAGCCTGCGTTACTTCGGTCTGCCCACACCACTGATGCAGCTCTACAATACACTCTTGTGCGCGATTGCCATCCCAGTCTGTTGGCAAAGGATTCAAAAACCGGAGGGTAAGGAATTGCTTGCCAAACAGCGGGCCTGGGCTCGCCTGCTGCTTGGCGTGGCCCTGATCGGCCTGTTCGCCTCCGTGCTCGGCTTCGAAAATTTAACCACCAGCCTGATCGACTCGACCCTCACGACCTTCATCGTCCTGATCCTGATGAAGATGGCCCTCCTCCTCAGTGAGAGAGGGGCCGACACCCTGATGCAGACCGAGTGGATCAAAGAACGGCACTTCATGCAGGTGCTCGGCGTGGCAGACGTCACCGGCAAACTGCAGATGCTGTTCAAGATCATAATTATAGTCAACACTGCCATCTTCATGCTGGTCACATGGAAGCTGTTCGACAATTCTGCCGAAGCGAGGAACGCCATTCTCGGGTTTGAATATACCTTCGGCGAGTTCAGCATATCGATCCAGATGGTGGTGCTGGTAGTGGTCGTACTCTACCTGACCACGATTATCTCTTGGGTCATCCAAGCGTTTGTTGACTCGCAGATCATGACCCCGAGGAAGATGGATCTCGGGGTCAAGGAATCGCTCAAACGCCTGACCCACTACGGCCTGTTCACGATCGGATTCCTCATCGCCGTGAGCATGGCCGGCCTCGGGCTGCAGAATTTCTCGATCATCGTCGGCGCACTGGGGGTCGGGATCGGTTTCGGGCTGCAGAATATCGTCAACAACTTCGTCAGCGGCCTGATCCTGCTGTTCGAACGTCCGGTCAAGGTCGGCGACGTGATCAATATCGACCAGGATTGGGGCACGATCACCAGGATCGGATTGCGTTCGACGGTTTTCGAGACCTTTGACCGTTCGGAGATTATCGTGCCGAATGCCGACCTGATCTCGCAGAAGGTCACCAACTGGACCTTCAGCAGTAAAATCGTCAGGGTCGTCCTGCCGGTCGGCGTCGCCTATGGCAGCCCCCTGGACAAAGTCCTCGAGATTCTGGCCAGGGCCGCGAAGGAGAACCCTGATGTGCTCAGCTATCCGGCACCGAGCCCGATTTTCATCGGTTTCGGCAACAGCTCCATCGACTTTGAGCTGCGCGTCTGGATCACAACGATCGATGATCGTTTGAAAATCCGCAGCGAGTTGGGCGTAATCATCGACCGCCTGTTCCGCGAGGAAGGCATCGAAATCCCCTTCCCACAGAGAGACTTGCATTTACGAAGCATTGACAGTAATTTACAGAGTCTATTCGGAGCAAAACCAGAACGTACAGAGACTGACAACCAAGAAACACCCGAATAAACCGCTTCTCTTTTACCAATAACTAAGGACCAGCCATGACAGCTCATATCGGCATGCCACCGGCTCAAGGCCTCTACGACCCGGCCAACGAACACGACAGCTGCGGAGTCGGTTTTATCGCCAATATCAAAGGACATAAAAGTCACGATATCATCAGACGGGGCATTGAAATCCTCTGCAACCTGACCCATCGCGGCGCCGTCGGTGCCGACCCGCTGGATGGCGACGGTGCCGGCCTGATGATTCAGATGCCTGATGCCTACTACCGTGAGGTATGTGATTTCAAGTTGCCCAAGCCTGGTGAATACAGCGCAGGCATCGTTTTCTTGCCCCAGGACAAAGCTTGTCGCGAAGCGTGTATCGCAACCTTGGATCGAGAACTGAGCCGGGTCGGTTGTCGTCTCCTCGGCTGGCGCGAAATTCAGACCGATAGCAGTAGCATCGGCCGCAACGCTCGATCCGTGGAACCCCGGGTCATGCAGATCTTTGTCGCCCTGGGAGAAGTCGAGGCCCACCGGTTCGAACTGATGCTCTACCTGGCTCGCAAGCGATCCGAAAATACGATCCGCAACGACAACCTCGCCGGCGGAGAACTGTTTTATATCTGCTCGCTCTCCAGTCGCACCATCCTCTACAAGGGAATGCTGCTCTCGGAACAGCTGAATACCTTTTATCCCGAACTGGATGACGAGCGTCTCGTCAGTGCTATTGCCTTTGTTCATCAACGCTACAGCACGAACACATTCCCGACCTGGGATCTGGCCCAACCTTTCCGCTACATTGCTCACAATGGCGAGATCAATACCCTGCGTGGCAACATCAACCGGATGCGGGCCAGGACAGCACTTTTTGCCCACCTTGAACTGGCTGATGCGGTTGCAGACGTGGACCCGGTCATCATCGAAGGCAGTTCTGATACCGCCTGTTTCGATAATGCTCTGGAACTGCTGGTGGTTACCGGCCGGGGACTGGCACATTCTCTGGCAATGATGGTTCCCGAAGCATGGGCGTCCAAAGCTCACCTGCGACCCAACGTCAAGGGCTTTTTCGAATATCATGCGACGATGATGGAGCCATGGGATGGGCCGGCCAACATTGTCGCCTGCGACGGACGTCAGATCGTTGCAATTCTCGACCGCAATGGTCTCCGTCCTGCCCGCTACTGGATCACCAGCGACGACGAGATCATTTACGCCTCGGAAGCCGGCGTCTTGGATATCGCACCCGAGAAAATTCTACGCAAGGAGCGCCTGGCCCCAGGCAAGATGATTCTGGTTGATATTGAAACCGGTGAATTCAAAGAAGATCACGAGATTAAAGGAGAACTTGCCTCAGCAGAGCCCTATGCATCCTGGGTGAACGAGTATCTGATCAGGCTTGATGATCTCCCTGCCCCGGCGACCAAAAGAGCTTCTGCCCCAGACAAATTAAAACGCAAACAGGGCAGTTTCGGCTACACCCTGGAAGAGATGCGGGAGATCATGGCACCGATGGCGCTCAATGGTCAGGAACCCGTTGGCTCCATGGGGACCGACACGCCGGTTGCGGTCTTGTCGAAGCACAGCAAGCTTCTCTACTGGTACTTTAAACAGCTGTTTGCCCAGATCACCAATCCTCCCATAGATCCGCTGCGTGAAGAAATCGTTATGAGCCTGACCCAGTACATTGGGCCGGCCAGAAACATTCTCATGCCTGGTCCGGAACACTGTCGGATGCTGGAGATCGACCATCCGATTATCACTAACGACGTGCTTGAACAGCTGCGTCACAGCGATATTGAGAATTTCCGCGGCACAACCCTGAATACTCTCTTCTCTGTAGAACAGGGCCCCGAAGCCATGGGACAAAGGCTGGAGGCATTGTTTGTCGAAGCCGAGGCTGCCGTCGATGCCGGGCGGACGATGCTGGTCCTGTCTGATCGTGGCGTCGATGCCGAAAGAGCTGCCATCCCGGCGCTCCTTGCCTTGTCCTCGATCCACCACCACCTGATCCGGGTCGGCAAGCGCAGCCAGTGCTCGCTGATCGTTGAAACCGGCGAAGCGCGGGAAGTCCACCACTTCGCCCTGTTGGTCGGCTACGGTGCGGCGGCGATCAATCCCTATCTCGCCTTCCAGACCCTGCAGGACATGGTGAACAAAGGGATGCTGCCCAGCCAGGACGGCAACACCCAGGCCGACGAAGAGACCGATATCGTTTATCAATACACCCAGAATTACATCAAGGCGATCGGCAAGGGCCTGCTCAAGGTCTTTTCGAAAATGGGCATCAGCACCCTGCAGAGTTACTGCAGTGCGCAGATTTTTGAAATTGTCGGCCTCAACGAAGAGTTCACCAGCAAGTATTTCCCCGGCACGACCAGCCGCATCGGCGGCGCGGGGCTGCAGGAGATCGCAACCGAGAGCCTGCTGCGCCACCAGGCAGCCTACGCCGAGCAGATCGACCCTAACCGCGACCTGGAGCGTGGCTCTGAATATTCATGGCGCCGTGAAGGCGAAACACACCTGATGAGCCCCGAGGCGATTGCGCTGCTGCAGCATGCCGTGCGTTCCGGAAATCGCAACGACTTCAAACGCTACTCGGCGATGATCGACAATCAGAGCGAGCGGCTCTGTACGCTGCGCGGACTGTTCAAGTTCAGGACCGACAAACCGCCGGTCCCCCTAGACGAAGTGGAGCCGGTCAGCGGTATCGTCAAACGCTTCTGTACCGGTGCCATGAGCCTCGGCTCGATCTCGACCGAGGCCCACGAAGCCCTGGCCATCGCCATGAATCGCCTCGGCGGCAAATCGAACACCGGCGAAGGCGGCGAAGACCCGCGCCGCTACAAACCCGACGCCAGCGGCGACCTGCGGCGCAGCGCGATCAAGCAAGTGGCTTCGGGCCGCTTTGGCGTCACGCCGCATTACCTGGTCAACGCCGACGAACTGCAGATCAAGATCGCCCAGGGCGCCAAGCCCGGTGAAGGCGGCCAGCTGCCAGGGCACAAGGTCAGCGATTACATCGGCGAGCTGCGTTACAGTGTCCCCGGGGTCACTTTGATCTCGCCGCCGCCGCACCACGATATCTATTCAATCGAGGATATTGCGCAACTGATCTTCGACCTGAAAAATTGCAACCCGCATGCCGACATCACGGTGAAACTAGTCAGTGAGGTCGGGGTCGGCACCGTTGCCGCAGGAGTCAGCAAGGGTCACGCCGAACGCGTCATCATCGCCGGCTACGACGGCGGCACCGGCGCCTCGCCGATCTCTTCGATCAAGCACGCCGGAGCCCCTTGGGAGATTGGCCTGGCCGAGACGCAGCAGACCCTGGTGCTCAACGATCTGCGCGGCCGTATCATCGTGCAGACCGACGGCCAGCTGCGCACCGCCCGTGACGTGATCATTGCCGCCATGCTCGGCGCCGAAGAGTATGCCTTCGCCACGGTCGCCCTGATCACCGTCGGCTGCATCATGATGCGCAAATGTCATCTCAACACCTGCCCGGTCGGTGTCGCCACCCAGGATGAGGCGCTGCGTGCCAAATTCACTGGCAAACCGGAACACGTCGTCAACTACTTCACCTTTCTCGCTGAAGAAGCCCGTGAAATCATGGCCGGACTCGGGGTCCGCTCACTCGACGAACTGATCGGCCAGACCCAGTACCTGGAAATGGACAGGGCTATCAAGCATTGGAAGAGCCAGGGACTGGACTACTCGCAAATCCTGAGTATGCCGGAGGTTGCAGACGACATCGCGATCCGACGCATCCGGGGGCAGGAACACGGGCTCGAGGCACAGCTCGACAACCGCTTGATAGAACTCGCCGCGCCGGCTCTGGATCACGGGGAAGCCGTCCATATCGAGCTGCCGATCCGCAATTCGAACCGCTCCTTGGCAACCATGCTCTCAGGCCAAATCGCCATGCGTTACGGCCGAGACGGGTTGCCTGAAAAGACCATCAATCTTTTCCTGACCGGCATTGCCGGACAAAGTTTCGGCGCCTTCCTCGCCCCGGGCATCGACCTGCATCTGGTCGGAGAAGCCAATGACTATGTCGGCAAGGGGATGGCCGGTGGCCGGATCAGCATCCGCCCCGACCCCAAGGCAAGCTTCGTCTGGCATGAGAACTCGATCGTCGGCAACACCGTCCTCTACGGCGCCACCGGTGGCGAGGTGTTCTTCGCCGGCAAAGCCGGCGAGCGCTTCTGCGTCCGCAATTCCGGGGTCACGGCAGTCGTCGAAGGCACCGGTGACCACGGCTGCGAATACATGACCGGTGGCCGGATGGTCTGTCTTGGCCGCACCGGCCGCAATTTCGCCGCCGGCATGTCCGGCGGTTTCGCCTATGTTATCGATGATGACAACCGTTTCCGCCGACGCTGCAACCCGGCGATGGTCGACCTCGAACAGATGGACCTCGAAGATGAGGATGCCGCCTGGCTGAAACAGATCATCACCAGGCATTATGAACAGACCGAATCTCCTCGGGCAGCGCAAATCCTTGCCGATTGGGGGACGCAACTGCCGCGTTTCGTGCGGGTCTTCCCCCACGAATATCGTCGGGTGTTGACCGAACTGGCGGCCAAGGCCGAGGAGGAAAAGGAGGCCGCTCATGGGTGACCCACGCGGATTCATAAAACACGGCCGTCGCGACATGACCCTGCAAGCGGTCAACTCGCGGCTGCAGCATCACGACGAACACTACAACTATCCCAAGGATGAGAAGGTCAAGACCCAGGCCTCGCGCTGCATGGATTGCGGTGTGCCTTTCTGCATGTCCGGCTGCCCGCTGGGCAACCTGATCCCGGAATGGAACGACCTGGTCTACCGAGGCCAGTGGCAGCAGGCGCTACGGGCGCTGCATGCAACCAACAACTTCCCGGAGTTCACCGGCCGGATCTGTCCGGCACCCTGCGAAACGTCTTGTGTGCTCGGTATCAACGAACCGGCGGTGACGATCAAACTTCACGAAGTCTCGATCATCGACAAGGGCTTCGAGGAGGGCTGGATTGTGCCCGAACCGCCAAAAAGCCGCAGCGGCAAGACCGTTGCCATCATCGGCAGCGGACCAGCCGGCCTGGCCTGTGCACAACAACTCAACCGTGCCGGCCACCGTGTCACCGTGATCGAAAAAACCGACCGCGCCGGAGGTCTGTTGATGTACGGCATCCCGCACTACAAGCTGCGCAAGGAAAAAGTCCAGAGACGCATCGACCAGCTTGTTGCCGAGGGGATCAAATTCCGTTATTCCTGTGAAGTCGGCAAGGATGTGCCGTTTGACGAAATCAAGGCTGATTTCGATGCCGTCGTCATTGCCACGGGCGCGGAAGAGCCGCGCGACCTGCCGGTCGAGGGACGTGAACTGGATGGCATCCACTTTGCTATGGAGTTCCTGCCGCAGCAGAACCGTGCCAACTGGGGCGACAGCGACGTCGCCGCCCTGCACCCGAAACAGCAGATGATCAGCGCCAAGGGGAAAAAAGTTATCGTCATTGGCGGCGGCGATACCGGATCGGACTGCATCGGCACCTCGATGCGCCAGGGCGCGACCAGCGTGGTTAACTTCGAACTACTCGCGCAACCTCCTGGAGAGCGCCCGGGAGACAACCCCTGGCCGCAGTGGTCACGCATCATGCGGGTCAGCAGCTCGGTCGAGGAAATGCGCGTCATGGGCGGCGATGTCCTCTACGAGATCATGACCACGCGCTTCATCGGCAAGGACAAGAGAATCGCCGCCCTTGAGACCGTCAAAGTTGAATGGGTCGAAGGCCGCCCAACCCCGGTCGCAGGCAGCGAGAAGATATGGAAATGCGACCTGGTTCTGCTGGCCATGGGATATCTCGGGCCGCGCTCGGAGCTGGTCAAACAGATCGGCTGCGAAACCGACCTGCGCTCCAACATCACGACTGATCCAACGACCCGCATGAGCTCGGTAGACGGCGTATTCGCCGCCGGCGACTGCCGCCGGGGGCAGAGCCTGGTGGTCTGGGCGATCAGCGAGGGGCGCGAAATCGCCCGTTGCGTCGATGAGTACCTGACCGGCGCGAAAAGCCTGCTGCCTGAGGTACGCCTGGAGCCTTTCGAGTACTGAGGCCTAGCGCTCATCTGGCTGGATTACTCAAAGCAGGGATGTGGCTCTACCGCCACAAAGACACAAAGTCACCAAGAAGGTCTTATGAAAGGTGTTTAGCCGATTTTAAGCATCAGAATAGATAATTCTCTGTGCCTTGGTGCCTTGATGGCAAATCCTTTATACATAATATAGATAAAGGCAGCCCTAATCCTTAGAGGATGAAACTGGATGCGTATACTGGTCATCGAGGATCAACCGGAAATTCTGCAGAATATCGCTGATTACCTGGAGCTGCAGGGATACCTGGTCGACTGCGCCTATGATGGCCTGGGCGGTCTGCACCTCGCGATCACCCAGCCTTTCGACCTGATCATCCTTGACCTGATGCTGCCGGGAATGGACGGCATCACCCTCTGCCAGAAATTGCGCCAGGATGCACGGGTCAACATACCGGTCATCATGCTTACGGCGAGGGACAGCGTCGACGACAAGCTGACCGGATTCCGCGCCGGTGCCGACGACTATCTGGTCAAGCCGTTTTCGCTGCCGGAACTGCACGCCCGGGTCGAAGCTGTGCTGCGCCGTGGTCAGGCAGGCATGCAGAACATGCTTCAAATCGGCGATCTTTGCTACGACATGAATAGCCTCGAAGTCTCCCGTCAGGGGGTCCTGCTGAAGCTTAGCCCGATTGGCCTCAAGTTACTCGAACACCTGATGAAAGCCAGCCCGCACGTGGTCAAGCGGGAGGCCCTCGAAGAACTCTTGTGGGGTGAGCACCTGCCCGGGAGCGACAGTCTGCGCAGCCATATCCATACGCTGCGCCAGACGATTGACAAGCCCTTCGATTCTCCCCTGCTGCACACGGTGCACGGGATTGGCTATTGCCTCAAGGCCTCCGGCGATGGAATTTAGATCCCCCCTGACACAACGCATCATTGTTTCCTTCGTCGTGCTGACTGCTGTCGTCAGCGGTTTGTTCAGCTTCGGCATCATGGCCGCGATCGATATCGTCGAAGAAGATCTGGTCAGCGCCGAGCTCAACCGGAAGTTCCCGGAAATCATCGGCGATTACGAGCAAGGTGAGATGCCCAAGCTTGGCCTCGGCACCCAGTTCTACAGCGGTACGGAAGACCTCCCCTATTACCTGCAAGATCTTGAGCCTGGCTTCTACAAGGTCGAAGACGAAGAAACCGCCTTCCATGTCATGATCAAAAAAGAACAGGAGATGCCTTTCTACCTGGTGCAGGAGCAGACGACTGTCAAACGCCACGAGAACCTGCTCGAGCTGACGGTGATTGCGGGATTTTTCCTCAGTGTTGCGGCCTCGCTGATTCTCGGGGTGATGATGGTCAGGAGAATCATCGCGCCCGTGCAGCGCTTGACACACCAGGTCCACAACCGGGAGAAGCTGCTGCTCGACGCCCCGCCATTGTCAACCGGGTACACCAACGATGAAGTCGGCCGACTGGCCCAGGCCTTCGACCGGACCATCAGCATGCTGCAGGAATCGCTGCTACGGGAAAGCCTGTTCACCAGCGATGTCAGTCATGAACTGCGCACACCGCTGATGGTCATCAAAAGTTCCTGCGACCTGCTGATTGCAAAGGACCAGCTGGACAGCTACTCGCGGCAGCGAATCGACACGATCAGCAAGGCGGCCAACGAGATCCAGGAGCTGGTCGATGCATTCCTGACCCTGGCCCGCGGCAAGGAGACCGAGCAGGAAAACGCCGGCCTGTCGAACATCATCGAACGGAACCTGGCGGTATGGCAAAAACAGGCGGAAGCCAAAGGACTCACTTTTACCTTCAGGGACGAAACAACATCAAGCGGTAAACAGGCCAAACTGTTTCCCGTACCGATGCTGCGCACCGTGATCAACAACCTGGTGCGCAACGCGATTTACCATACTGTCGAAGGAAGCATCACCCTGGTCGCAAGACCTGCCGGGTTTACGGTCTGCGATACGGGCCCCGGCATTGCCAACGCCGACAAGGACTCTATCTTCAAACCTTTTTATCGCGGCGAGACAGGCAGCCAGCAAGGCCTCGGACTCGGTCTTTCCCTCGTCCAGCGGATCTGCCAGAAGGAGCAGTGGTCGGTTTCCGTCAGCGACAACCAGCCGAGCGGATGCTGTTTCACTGTTGCGTTCAAAAAATAACTTTTCACGTTTTTTTCACATTTATTCCACGTTCCCTTCACGCCCTGTCATATAGAGTGCAACCATAAAAAAGAGCATGGAATTCGTTGAGAGCCTTGCAAAACCACAAAGCCTCCGAATTTCCTGCCGATCAAAAGGTTGCCTCCGGGGTCTTGTGTGTTAGGACCCCTTTTTTTTTACAATCCGACAACCCGAACAAACGTTCGTCGCCGCAAAGTATCGAAACATCAAGTAAATCGATTCTTTATCAGCTATGAAGTGAATTTTGAATCGATCCCGCCCGGGTTTTGTTGTCCTGTCTTCGTGTCTTGGAGTCTTGGCCGCCAACCTTTTTTCGGTTATCTATCCGTTTTGTTATGCGTAAACCTTAAGTGCTCTTGCAACCAGTGCTTTTGTTTACGACCCGGGTTGCGGTGTCGGCAGGAATTTTGCCCAGACTGCAGCAACCGCAGTTAACAGCGCGGATGCCAGGTAAGTTCCGGTAAATGTTCCCGTTGACTCGGCAATTACGCCGGCGGCTGCCGGACCGACGGTCTGACCGATGGCAAAGCAGAAGGTGATCATGGAAAAAGCCGCGGCGGCTCTCGCCTTGCCTAGATAATCGCCGACCGCAGCGGCCATGATGGCCGGTATGGCAAAAACCGCAACACCGTAGAGCACCACCGATCCGAACATCGCCATGGTTCCCATCCGGGAACCGGCCAGCAGGTAAGCCAGGGTCTGCACAACAAAAACCGTCATCAGGCCGCGTTTGCGACCGATCTTGTCCGAAAGCAGGCCGAACAGAGTACCCGAGAACAGACTGAAGAAACCGACCCATGACCAGAAGTTCCCGGCACTGGCTTCAGCGTAGCCATATTCCTCGACCATCGTCGTCACGATGAAGGTCCCGTAGATCACGTAGGTCGCCCCGAAAATAGCATACAGGCCGCCCAGATGCGTCAATATCTGCGCCGGTCTGAAACTGCCCTTGCTGACCGATGGGTCATAGTCCAGCTCCTGCGTCTGACCGACTGGCGACAGGTTCTTTTCAGCCGGGTCATTACGGATCAGCAAAGCGGCGATAACGGCGACGGAGAGCACGATCGTGGCGAGAACGCTCCAGCTGATCCGCCACCCGGACTGGCCGAAACCCTGGTTCAGGGCGGGCACGACGTACCCGGCAAAGATAATGGCAAAACCGCTGCCGACAACAATCAGACCTGCCGCACGACCGCGTTTTTCCCGGCGAAACCAATAGGAGACCAGGACCATGACCGGGATGTTGGCGAAGCCGCTGCCGACACCGACCAGGCCATACAGGCCCAGGATCACCAGGTAGCTGCTGCCGACCGAGATGCCGTACATGCATGCAGAGATCAACAGCAGCCCGGAGGCAATCAGCTGCCTCGGGCTGAACCGCCTGAGCAGCAATGGAGAGAGCGCAACGGCGACCAGGTACCCGGCAAAATTCACCGTCCCCAGGTAACCCATTTCATCGTAGGACATCTGCAGGGCATCGCTCATCGAAGGCAACAGCATGCCGAAAGCAAAACGGGCCAGGCCAAGACAGGCAAAGATCGTCAGGGTCCCGACCAGGACGATAACCCAGCCGTAATGCAGTCTTTGCGAGGATTTCATCGCTTCTTGCTCGATACTTTGCATAAACTCGAATGTTATCGCGATTTGCGCTATTCACCAAGACAAATACCCCGGCCGCCAACCACATCGGGTTGGCGGTAATATCACGCATGATTGCGGCCAGCAGAGGTTTTTCCAGGTCATTTATTGCAGAGGGAACTCTCCTGCATTACTATGGTTTTCATGATCCAGCTGATTATCAATGCCGACGACCTCGGCATCAACCCGGAACGTGACCGCGGCATCATCGAAGCCTATCATCACGGTGTTGTGACCAGTGCGACCATGATCGCCAATGGGCTCTCCTTCACCTCGGCCGCCGCGCAGGCAAATTCGGTCGGGCTGCCGGTCGGAATTCATCTCAACCTGTCCGACGGCACCGCCCTGTCGGGACCAATCAAAGGGTTAACCGATCAGAACCACAGGCTGCCTGGCAAGCGGCAACTTCGCCGCTACCTGCTCGGCAAGGAGCAAGACCTTGCCGGAATCCGCCGGGAACTTGCTGCCCAGATCGAGAAGGTCATGGCAACCGGCCTGAAACCAGGGCATATCGACGGTCACCAGCACTGCCATAACTACCCCTGCCTGATCGGAGTGGTGATAGAACTGGCCGATGAATACGGCTTTGACGCCATACGTTCATGCCTCCCCGCCGACCCGTCAGATGCAGAAATCCCCGCGGAACTGGTCGATGACCTGGCCCTGTTGCGCAACCTGGGCCGGACAGCCAGGATGTTGTTCAGGGATTCCGGCATCAGGACCCCTGACGGATTGTGGGGGTTACCGCAACTGCACAGCCTCGATACAGCCGGTCTCTGCACACTCCTCGAGAATCTGCCGGAAGGCGACTGGGAGCTGATGTCCCACCCCGGCCATCCCTACCGGCAGGGACGCCCGTTTGAAGGAGAACAGCGCCTGACAGAGATGCGGGCGCTCTGCTCCGCGGCTGCCAAGGACATTATCGGCCGCCGTGAGATCAGGCTGGGTACTTTCGGAGATCTGCCATGCGCATCCTGATTGTGATCCCGGAACAGGATCACGCCAGCGGCAACTGGGTAACCGCAAGAAGGTTTCAGCAGGGGCTCGAACAACTCGGCCACCGTGTCATGCCGGTCGAGATCAGCATGCATGGAGAAAAGTCATTTGACCAAGAGATCAACAAATTCGCACCCGACGTCGCCCTGTTGCTGCATGCCTACCGTTCCGGCAAGCCCTGGTTGGAGAACACCCGGGCACAGGACATCCCCGCAGTTGTCATGCTGACCGGCACCGACGTCAATCACGGCTTTTCTGACCCGGAGCAGAGTGACATCATTCAGGCGGTCGTGGAACAGGCGGTTTTCGTCATTCTGCATAACCCGATCATCGCCAGCGATTTATCAAGAAATCGGCCGGGCATGGCAGACATTTTGAGGATTATTTCACCAGGGGTTATCCTCGGTCAGGAGCCCTTTGCTTTACGGTCGGTCCTCGGTATCGCGCAAGACCTGCCCTTATTCCTGCTGCCCGCCGGACTGCGCCCCGTCAAAGGTGTGATCGGGCTGTTGCAGATATTTGATCAGCTGGAACCCAAAGCAACGCCCTTTCACCTTGCCATCTGCGGTCCGATCCTCGACAAAGATTATGGCAGACGGTGCCTGGCGGAGGTTGCCATGCGCCGCTGGGTCAGCTACCTCGGCATCATTCCACCGGAAGCCATGGCAGCCGCCATGAGCGGTGCCGACGTGATCATCAACAATTCGATGTCCGAAGGCCTTGCCAACAGCCTTCTGGAGGCTGCAACCCTGGGGATCCCGATTCTGGCCAGGAACAACCCGGGGAATGCCGCGCTGGTCCGCCATAACATCAATGGTCTGCTGTTTGACGATGATCAGGACTGTCTTCACCATGCAACCCGGCTTCTCGAACTGGAGTGCCGGCGGCAATTGTCGTGTCCCGACTCATCTTACCGCCCCAAAGTTGAGGCAAAGGAGCTGGAAGCCATCCTGTTGGAGTCTGTCGGCCATCGGTGAACAGCGGAATAATTGCCCACCCTGGTTGAACCTGGTCGAAGAAACGCCTAATATCTTAGAAACCCATGCGCACCTGCGCCCCGGAGAGCGATTTTGCAGAAAAGCCTCGGTGAGCGGCTGTCACCAGCCGTAAAATACTGGATCTTTCTGACCGGCATCATTACGGTCATTTTTACCGTCATATTCGGCAGCTTCGCCGCGTCCTTCATGCATCTCGACCCTGAAGAACAGGCGGTTGTCGAAACGCTCTTCGACAAACTGCTGCCCTTTCCATTCATCGGATCACTGATCCTGGTCGCCTTCATCTGCGCCATGGTCAGCCTGCTCTTCCGCTATTACATCATCCCGGTCTTGCGCATGGCCGAGCAGACCCGCCTGATCACTGCCGCCAACCCGGACTATCGGATCTCCCCCGAAGGGGCCCGTGAACTGATCACCCTGGCCGACATGATTAACGAATCAGCTGATGCCTACCAAGCGTTGCAGAGTGAGGTTCAGGTTAAAATCCGCCAGTCAAATCTCGCCCTCAAGGAAGAAAGCAACCGCCTGGCCGCACTGATGTCGGAACTTCCCTACGGGGTCGTGGTCTGCAACCTGGACGGCAGGGTCATGTTGTACAACAACCTCGCCCAGGAGATGCTGCAATCCGGCAGCAGTCAGGATAGCGGCAGCTCTGTCGGTCTCGGCAGGTCTGTCTTCGGCGTCCTGGAGAGAGATCCCCTGGTCCATGCACTGGAGGTGATGAATCATGCCTTCGAACATGGACAGGCAAAACCGGCTCTCGGCCTGATGACCAAGCTGTGCGGCGAGAGGTTCATCAGGGTCAACATGGCCCCGGTCACCGGCAACAGAGAGGAAACCCTTAAAATCACCGGTTTCGTTCTCTCGCTGGAAGATATTACCGGTGAAATAGATGCCGACAGTGAACGGGACAAAATGCTGCAGAGAATGGTCGATGCCATGCAGAATTCGCTCGGTAAACTCCATCGGGAGATCACTCCGACTCATGATACTCCTGTCAGCGCCGACAGAGACTGCGAACGACACCGTGAGGCGATTGCCCGGGTCACCAGTGACCTCGAAGAATACCTCGCCATGGCCAGGCAGCTTTACAGCGAGCATCAGCAAGCTTATGGCAATCGCGAGAATGTCTTGGCCGATACGCTCTTGACACTGGTTGCCAACAACCTCCTCGAACGCTTCGCCATACAGGCAGAGCCCGGTGTCGGCAGGCATATCTGGCTGAAGGTTGACAGCTATGCCATCCTCCAGGCCGTCACGACCCTGGCCGGCCTGCTCAAAGCCGAGCACGGCATCACCTCGATATCACTTCACATCGCAGACGCAGACGACTCTTTTGCCACTCTCGCATTACAATGGGCTGACCAGCAGGTCCCAATCCAGTCGGTCCGCGATTGGCTGAGCCTGCCGCTGTTCATGGACAGCGCCGGGACCACAGACTCCCCGGGAGCGATTATCGATAAGCATGGCGGCACCGTGATAATCAGCAAGACCGACGAGACATACTGCGATGGCGTCGAAGTCACCCTGCCGAAAGCCCTCGCCGAGGAAACGGCTGACCTGCAGTCTGCCATCGCCCCCCGACCGGTCTCGTTCGAATTCGACCTCTTTCATCAGCCCGGCCAGGAAGCTCTGGGCGGGCTTGCGTTGCGCAACCTCACGTATGTGGCTTTCGATACCGAAACGACCGGCCTGAACCCTTCCGAGGGAGACGAGATCATTCAACTCGGCGCTGTGCGCGTCTTCAAAGGTCGCCTGCTGCATAGCGAAACCATTGATCAGCTGGTCAATCCTCAGCGACCGGTGCCGGAATCGTCGGTGGAAATCCACGGCATAGACCCGGACCTGCTGCGATCAAAGCCGGTCATCACAGAAGTCTTGCCGCAATTCCATGCTTTTGTCACGGATTCGGTGCTGGTTGCCCACAACGCAGCGTTCGACATGCGGTTCCTGCAGTTGAAAGAAGAGGTCATCGGACTGCACTTCGACAACCCGGTCCTCGATACGCTGCTGTTGTCATCCGTGGTGCATCCGAACCTGGAGGGGCATTCGCTTGACGCCATAGCCGAGCGATTCAACATCACAATCGTCGGTCGTCACACGGCCCTCGGAGACGCCCTGGTGACCGCGGAAGTACTGCTGAAGCTGATCCCGCTGCTGGAAGCCCAGGGCATCATGACTCTGGACGATGCCCTGCGCGCGTCAAGCCAGTCGCGATTTACCAAAATCTCTTATTGACGGCAAATTCGTGTTGCGAGCCGAGGAGAAAATCTCCGGCCGGTATCGGGCCTGGTCACAGGTTGCCAGGTCTGCTGCTTTAAAATTAATCCTGGCGTGACAAAATCATCCGTAATGCTTGACAAAACGGTCCTGTGCTGGTCTACTTAACAGTCTGGTTTTACAAGACAAATAGTTATAAAATCATCGTCGTTCCACATTTCGTGGTCAAACAGTGCCTGTTGTTCAAATCAACCCAATGGAGGAGACAGATGAAAAACCTGAAATTTCTTGTAGTTCTGGCTTTGGTCGCCTTGCTCGCGACCCCTGCGATCGCAGCTGACACGATCAAAATCGGCTTCAACATTCCCCTGACCGGTGATATTCCGGAAGTCGGCGAAGGCTCCAAAAATGCCGCTGAGATGTATAAAGCCGACATCAATGGTGCCGGTGGACTGGAAGTCGGCGGCAAAAAGTACATGCTCGAGTTCATCTACATGGACAATGAGGCCAAGGCCGACTCGGCAGTCAACGCTGCCCTCAAACTGATCGAACAGGAAGAGGTCGTGGCGATTATCGGGCCTAACTCCTCCAAACAGGCTGTCCCTGGTGGCGGTACAGCGAACGAAAACCGAGTGCCGATGATCAGCCCCTGGTCTACCAATCCAAATACTACGCTGGATCGTCCCTGGGTTTTCCGTGCCGCCTTCCTCGATCCCTTCCAGGGGCCAGTCATCGCCGACTTTGCGGCCAAAAAATTCGGTGCCAAGACCGCAGCTGTGCTCTTCGACATCGCCAACGACTATTCTGTCGGTTTGGCAGAAGTATTTAAAGCTGC
>JBFLJZ010000153.1:0-3666 GCA_040882925.1 Desulfuromonadales bacterium | reverse complement strand
CAGCATGACCAACAGCACGACTGCGCCAAAACCACAACACATGACGTCGAGGAATGCCAGGTTGAATTGTGAACTGCTGCGTCGACGAGGGGGCACGAAAAGACCTTAGTTTCAGGGTGCGGGTTTGATCCGCAGTTTGTTGATCAGGTTGCGCTGGCAGTAGGCGCCGGTATCGTGGATCAAGCGCTCCTGGCGGTGCTGAAGTTGATGAATAAAGAACATCATCACAATGCTCAAGACCAGGGCGATAAAGGTGGAGTTGAAGGCAACGCCGAGGTTCTGGGTGACGCCGGTGATATCGCCCTCGACGGCACGATGGGCCTGGGAGAGCGCTGCGCCGATACCGCGCACAGTGCCGATAAAGCCCACCGAGGGAATGGCCCAGGCGATATAGCGAATGGTGGAGAGCTCGGAATCGAGACGGTCGCCGTGGGTCTCGCAGGTTTCACGGACCGAGGTGGCTGCATCCTGGATGTTGCGGGTTGCGGCGAACCGCTGCACCGAATTCAATAAAGCTGTCGGTAGCAATAAATCACGGCTCGTGTTCGGGAGTTCCTGTAATCGTCCCATCAACTCCCGTGTATCTTCCGGGCCGATCGGCATGTTGCCGGGCAGTTGCAGCAGGTCTTCATCCAGCTGGCCCTGCTGACGCCAGATTGCGAAGCCCTTGTAGATGAGGATTGCCATGGCCCAGAAGAAGAGGACCAGGCAGGCTTCCTGCTCGAAATCACGGATGACCACGTAGAAGCTTTGTTCCTGAACGGCGTCGGGCTGTTCTACCATTCGGGCCTGTTGCATGCTCAGGAATGACTCTGCTTTGGGCCGGATCAGGGAGACATAGGCTCCATGAACGATGATAAAGACCAAGAGCAGGCTAAAAACCTGGTAGATCATCTCGGTAGGGAAATTTTTTCCGCGCATAAGACGTATCACCTCATTCAGATATCAGTCGGGAAGGGAACAATGCTGTCCACACTTATCTCTTCTGTCGATTTATAGGGGCGTGGCCATTCCGGTGACTTCTGTTCCTTCGTGACCTTCTTTTCTGTGTCTTTCTTCACTTCACCGGCTTCTACGCTCTTTCGGGCCTGCTCGCTGGTGTCCCTGTCGAGAGCAACCGCACTGGCCGTGATCAGGAACAGGGCCAGCGTGATGGTAAAGAATCTCATTTTGCATACCTCGCTATACGGAAACCAATGTCATTAGCGGCTTCCCTGCTGTAGCGGCGATAACTGAAGCGCAGTTCGGTGATGCTGGCGTCACGCCAACTTGAACCCCGGACTACGCGATGTGCGCCGCTTGTCGGGCCCATCGGATCGACAACGTTCTTTTCCGCATTGCCATTGAAAACGGAGTAGTAATCGTGACACCACTCCGCCACATTGCCGCCGAGGTCATGAAAGCCTACCGGGTTTGCAGAGAAAGACGCGGTCGGCGCACTCGCTGCGAAGCCATCGTTATAGCCCTCGATGACCAGGGGCAGCAGGTGGCGCGCTGATTCATCGGCGAAGTTGCCTGCTTTGGTCTTCGGCGGATAGTTTCCGACCCAGGGGTAGCGCGCCCGTTCTTTCTGGCCAGCCATCCTGGCAGCGAAGGCCCATTCTGCTTCACTGGGCAGGCGGTAGCCCAAGCCTGCCGGATCGGCGACAACCATGGTGCCATTCTCTTCACGGTAGAAGGCTGGCAGTCCGTCTTTTTTGCTGAGCCAGTTCATGAATCTTGCGGCGTCCTCCCAGGCAACGTTTGCGACCGGATGTGAATCTATGTCGAGAGAGCGGTTACCGGACATGCCGGAAGAATGCTGCGCCCGGAAGAGTTTGTATTCAGCGTTTGTCACCTCGTGAGACGAGAGATAGAAGTGCCGCTGCATGGTGACTTTATGCTCACTTTCGTTAGCACGACGCCCCGCTTCTTTCCTGGAGGCTCCCATGATGAAAGGCTTTGGTTTGATGAGGATCAGCTTCTGGCCGAGGCCCGTTGTTTTGACCGCTTTGGGGGCGGTCACGTTTCCAGGCGTGATCGCTGCCTGTTTGCTTTGCAGCTTTATCTCGATGCGTTGACTGTAGGCGGCTTGTGGCGTCACGGACTTGCTTGCGCTCGTGTAACCTTTGGCCTTCATTTCGACAGTGTGAGTTTTGGTGGTCAGTCGGAAGCGACCGCTGGACAAAGTTTGCTTTTTGCCGTCGATATAGAGGATGGCATCTGCCGGATCCCCGGTGATGAAGATCGTTCCGTACTCCGGTTCGAGCTTGATATTGAGCTCACGCTCCTCCTCAGGTTCCAATAGCACCTTGCGGTTTGCCGACTGATGACCGGCCAGAGTCAGGCGGAGGTCGTGTTTTTCTCCTGGTGACAGCTCGATGGCAAGAGGCGCCAGCCCTTTGTAGCCACCGTCGATAGTGACCGTGGCCCCTGTCGGAACCGACGCGAGGGAAAGCTTGGCCGGCGCCGGTTCAAGTTGGTAAACAGCGGGCGTCGTGTCCTCTCCCGCGACAACGTCAAGCTCGACTTCGAGGGGAGAGAAGTTCTCCTTGCTAAAGACCAGCTCACGACTGCCAGCGATCAGTTCCAACTCCAGCGGCGTTGTGCCAAGCTCCTCGCCGTCGACACTCAGGGTTGCGTCCTCCGGTTTTGTGCGAAGAGTGACCATGGCCCAGGCCGGTTCGAGTTCGACGTGCAGTGCCTGTTTCGCACCAAAACCTTCGATTTCGATCGTTGCTTCGTGTGACAGGTAGCGTTCATGTTCGAAGCCTATGCTACGGCTACCAGCAGGAATTTCCATACTCTGTAGAGGGGTTTCTCCCCTCGCAAGGCCATCGACTAGTACGGTGGCTCCAGAGGGGTTGCTGGTCAGGTCAAGCAGGCCCGGCAGCTTCTCCATGGTGAAGCTGTAACGACTGCCGCCGCCAGTAATTTCAATTGTCTCTTCTAAAGGGAGGTAGCCCTTCTTCTCGGCATGGAGGGTATAACGACCGGAAATCCCCAGGTAGCTGTCGCCGGATTTCAGTGGTGGTGGAAAGCCGGACACCGAGAGGTTGTCCGGAACGGGTGTGACCATGACAGAGAGGGGGTTGGCCAGCAGCACAAAGGCCGCTCCGGTTAAAAGGAGCAGGAAGAGCATAACGACCAGGTTCCGAAGCCTGTGTCCATTGGTTTTTGGCGCCTCGACAACCGGCAGGATCAGTTCTTCAACGCCGTTTTCCTCCGGGGGCTCAACAGGGGGGCGCAGCATCTGGGCCGAGGTTTTGGAGAGATGAATCTCTACACGCTGTCCTGAAAGATGCCAGGTGATGAGGGTGTCCCCGATGCGGGTCGTATCACCAGATTTCAGCCAGACCGATCCGGTCACCGGTTCATCATTATGAAAAAAAGAACCCGGTGCGTTGGCGTCCGCAGGCTGCAGAAAGAGATGGTTACGGGACTCCGCAATATAAGCGACGATGCCCCCGTTGCCATCCAGACGAACGTGGGCGGTGGCGTCCATACCGATGAGCAGAGGCAGGCTGGTCTCATCAAATTTGAGAGCCTCTTCTCTGCCGATTATTTCGATCAGACGGTTCAAATCGGTTCCTCGCAGCGCAGGGTGAAGACCATTTTGCCGGAGCCCGGTCGAACTTTGAGTGTCTGCCGCACATCCCTGAAGCCGTTACGGCTGCCAGTGGCGGT
>JBFLJZ010000152.1:0-3349 GCA_040882925.1 Desulfuromonadales bacterium | reverse complement strand
GAGGAGACACCATGGCTTATTCGATTGCGAATAACCAGCTTCTTAGGAAACACTTTCAGGAAATCAAGCGGATTATCGATATCCCTAACCTGATTGATATCCAAAAGAATTCCTACCAACGGTTCCTGCAGGCGGATTTGCCTGCGACCGCTCGCCAGAACATCGGCGTTGAAGGGGTCTTCCGATCGGTGTTCCCGATCCGGGATTTTAGTGAAACCTGTTCCCTGGAGTATGTCGACTACTCGCTCGGTACGCCGAAATACGATGTCGAGGAATGCCATCAGAGAGGTATGACTTTTGCCGCCCCGATGAAGGTCAAGGTGCGGCTGGTCTCGTGGGATGTCGACAAGGAATCCGGCGTGCAGTCGATTCGCGACATCAAGGAGCAGGAAGTCTATTTCGGCGAAATTCCATTGATGACCGAAAATGGGACTTTCATCATCAATGGCACAGAACGTGTCATCGTCAGTCAGCTGCATCGTTCGCCCGGCGTCTTTTTCGACCACGACAAGGGCAAGACGCATTCGAGCGGCAAGGTGCTCTACAGCGCCCGGGTGATCCCGTACCGGGGGTCCTGGCTCGATTTTGACTTTGATCATAAAGATATTCTCTTCGTGCGCATCGACCGTCGCCGCAAGCTGCCGGCGACTGTGCTCCTGAAAGCTCTCGGATATTCTGCTGAAGAACTGCTGAACTACTTTTACAATACCGACGAAATCTTCGTTGCCGATGGCGTTTATCGGAAAAAGGTCAATACCAAGCTGTTGCTCGGCCAGCGCGCCACCGTCGAGGTGGTAGACGCCGATGGCGAGGTCCTGGTCAAGGCCAACCGTAAATTTACCAAGGCGGCGATCCGCAAGATCGAAGAAAAAAAGATCGAGTTTATTGAGGTCCCAGAAGAAGAGGTCCTCGGCAAGATCTCTTCGACCGATATCATTGACGAATCGACCGGTGAAATTGTCGTCGAGTGCAATGAAGAGTTGACCGCAGCCAAGCTCGAGGAACTGGCCAAGCGCGGCATCAACAGCTTCAAGGTCCTGTTTATCGATAACATGTTTGTCGGACCATTTCTGCGCGACACTCTGCTGCAGGACAAGGTCGCCTCGTCCGAAGAAGCCAAGGTCGAAATCTATCGTCGCCTGCGCCCCGGAGATCCGCCGACCCTGAAAAGCTCTGATGCGCTTTTCTCCAGTCTTTTCTTCAACGAGGAACGTTACGATCTCTCCACGGTTGGTCGCCTCAAGCTGAACCACAAGCTGGGCTTGAAGCTGCCGCTTGAAATCACGACCCTGACCAAGGAAGACATTCTGGAAGTGGTGCGCTACCTGATCGACCTGCGCAACGGTGTCAATGATTGGGACGTTTCTGACGACAAAGGGAACACGCGTCATCTGCCGGTCAAGATCGACGACATTGACCACCTCGGCAATCGTCGCGTACGCGCGGTTGGCGAACTGCTTGAAAACCAGTACCGGGTCGGGCTGGTGCGCATGGAGCGTGCGATCAAAGAGCGCATGAGCCTGCAGGAAGTGGACAGCCTGATGCCCCACGACCTGATCAATTCCAAGCCGGTCTCGGCTGTGGTCAAGGAGTTTTTCGGCTCGAGCCAGCTCTCCCAGTTCATGGACCAGACCAACCCGCTTTCCGAAATCACCCACAAGCGTCGCTTGTCCGCTCTCGGTCCCGGTGGCCTGACCCGTGAACGCGCCGGCTTTGAAGTCCGTGACGTCCACGCGACACACTATGGCCGTGTCTGCCCGATCGAAACGCCGGAAGGCCCGAACATCGGTCTGATCGCATCTCTTTCGACCTATGCCCGGATCAATATCCACGGTTTCGTCGAGACACCCTACCGGATGGTCAAAAACGGCAAGGTGTCAAACGAGATCCAGTACTTTTCGGCGCTTGAGGAAGAGGGTCATGCCATTGCCCAGGCCAACGCTCCCCTCGACAAGAAGAACTGCTTTGTCAACGAGCTGGTCAATGCCCGCAAGAACGGCGAGTTCATGCTTGTCAACCGGGAAGACATCGAATTGATGGACGTGTCGCCGAAGCAGCTGGTCTCGGTCGCTGCGGCCCTGATTCCGTTCCTCGAGAATGACGACGCGAACCGTGCCTTGATGGGCTCCAACATGCAGCGCCAGGCTGTGCCGCTACTGCGGGCCGACGCGCCCCTGGTCGGCACCGGCATGGAGCGGATTGTCGCCCACGACTCCGGTTCTGCCGTGGTTGCCCGACATGACGGTGTGGTCGAAAGCGTCGATGCCGGTCGTATCGTCGTCAAGATCGACGATAACGAAGTCGACGAGACAGGTACCGGAGTCGATATCTACAACCTGATCAAGTTTATCCGTTCCAACCAGAACACCTGTCTTAACCAGAAGCCGATCGTCAAGGTCGGTGACCAGGTCAAACGCGGAGAGATTATCGCCGACGGGCCCTCGACCCAATGGGGCGAACTAGCCCTCGGTCAGAATGTCCTCGTCGCTTTCATGCCCTGGGGCGGTTACAACTTCGAGGACTCGATCCTGATCTCCGAGAAGCTGGTCAAGGAAGATCGCTATACCTCGATTCACGTCGAGGAGTTCGAGTGTGTCGCCCGCGATACCAAGCTGGGCAAGGAAGAGATCACCGACGATATCCCCAACCTCGGCGAAGATGCCCTGCGCAATCTCGACGAAAGCGGTATCATCCGGATCGGCGCGGAAGTCAAACCGACCGATATCCTGGTCGGCAAGATCACGCCGAAAGGCGAGACCCAGCTGTCACCCGAGGAAAAGCTTTTGCGCGCCATATTCGGTGAGAAGGCCGGTGATGTGCGCGATACCTCGCTGCGCGTGCCGCCCGGTGTCGAAGGGGTGATAATCGGTGCCCGGGTCTTCTCCCGCAAGGGGCTGGACAAGGACACCCGCACCGAGTTTATCGAACAGACCGAAATTGACAAGCTGCTCAAGGACCAGAACGACGAGATTCGCATCATTCGCGAATCGGCCCAGCGCAAGCTGGCCAACCTGCTCAGCGACCAGACGGTCTCGGCACCGGTCAAGGACCGTGATGGCAAAACCCTGCTGCCCAAGGGCCGCAAGATTACCGTCAAGGCCCTGGAGTCGATTCCGTTCAGCCTCTGGGGTGAAATCTCATTGTCCGACGACAATGCTGAAGCCAAGGTCGCCGAAACCTCAAGACGTCTGAGTGAGCGCGAGGAGATCATCAAGACGGTCTTTGCCGACAAGATTGAGAAACTCAAGCGTGGTGATGACCTGCCACCCGGCGTGATCAAGATGGTCAAGGTCTACATCGCCATCAAACGCAAGCTCTCGGTCGGCGACAAGATGGCCGGACGGCATGG
>JBFLJZ010000151.1:0-6403 GCA_040882925.1 Desulfuromonadales bacterium | reverse complement strand
CGGCAATACCTGCTTGATCACCCGAACCAGACCCAGGACAGCCTTGACCTGGCCCTGAGCCTGATGGACCAGCTGGAACAACGCCAGCTGTTCAACCTTGAAGATGTGTCGGAAATCCATTTCGACCAGCACGAGGGCTTGATCATACATACCCGCATTGGTGGGGTTCCGGTGCGGATGGGCAAACAGAATTTTTATGCCAAGCTCAATCGCCTGGAGGCGATCTATGAAGACCTAGAGCCGCGCCTGCTGGCTCTGAAATATATCGATCTTAATGTGACCGATCGGGTGATTGTCAAAGTGGATGTCAAGAGCAAGGTCGGCAGAAGCTAGATTTTGAGGGAAAGGGAGACAGATGAACAGTAAACGGGAGAATCTGATCGTCGGGCTCGATATCGGTACGACGAAGATCTGTGCCATTGTCGGGGCAATGACCGATGAAGGGCTCGATGTCGTCGGTATCGGGACCAGCCCGTCACGGGGGTTGCGCAAAGGAGTGGTGATCAATATCGAAAGTACGGTTAATGCGATCCGCAAGGCGATCCAGGAAGCTGAGTTGATGGCCGGTTGCGAAATCAAGTCGGTTTTCGCCGGCATCGCCGGCGGTCACATCAAGGGAATCAACTCTCAGGGCGTGATTGCGATCAAGAACCGCGAGGTCACCACCGAAGATGTCCGTCGCGTGATCGATGCCGCTAAAGCGCTGGCGATCCCGATGGACCGTGAGGTGATCCACATCCTGCCGCAGGAGTTCATCATCGATGACCAGGACGGCATCAAGGAACCACTCGGTATGAGCGGAGTGCGCCTGGAGGCGCGTGTCCATATTGTTACGGGCGCAGTGGCCAGCGCGCAAAACATCATCAAAAGCTGCAACAAGGCCGGAGTCGATGTTGGTGATATCGTCCTCGAACAGCTGGCTTCGTCGGAAGCGGTGCTGACCCCGGACGAAAAAGATCTCGGTGTCGCGCTGGTCGATGTCGGTGGTGGTACAACCGATATTGCGATATTCGTCGACGGTGCGATCAAGCATACTTCGGTCCTGTCGCTTGGCGGCAACCACCTGACCAATGATATTGCGGTCGGGCTGCGTACGCCGACCGCCGAGGCGGAAAAAATCAAGCAAATCACTGGCTGCTGTCTGGTTTCGATGGTCGGCAAAGATGAGACGATCGAAGTGCCGTCGGTCGGCGGTCGTGAACCGCGCATCCTGTCACGTCAGCTGCTCGCGGAGATCCTCGAACCGCGAGTCGAAGAGATCTTTACCCTGGTCAACCGGGAGATTGTCAAGAGCGGCTTCGAAGACCTGATAGCGTCCGGAGTGGTGTTGACCGGCGGTTCGGCGATTCTGCCGGGTATGCCGGAGCTGGCCGAGCAGATTTTTGATCTGCCGGTTCGACGTGGCAAGCCGTCGGACATCGGTGGCCTGACCGACGTGGTCAACTCGCCGATCTACGCAACCGGGGTGGGCCTGGTGAAATACGGCAGCCGTAACCTGCAGACACGCAATTTCGTCATCGGCCAAGAGAATCTCTTCGATCGGGTTACGCGGCGCATGAAGGAATGGTTTGGAGAATTTTTCTAACACCATAATCTAGGAAGTTTGACCAGAAACTTAAACTGCCGGGGCCATGGAGAGGTTCCGGACACAACAATGGCGGAGGGAGTCATTATGTTTGAATTTGACGAGAATATTGACCAGGTTGCAAAGATCAAGGTTGTCGGAGTCGGTGGTGGCGGCAGTAATGCAGTCAATACGATGATTGCCGGACGCATCGATGGCGTGGAATTCATGGTGGCCAACACCGATGCCCAGGCCTTGCGCGCCAACCTGGCGTCACTGCGGGTGCAACTCGGAACGAAACTGACCAAGGGACTCGGTGCCGGTGCAAATCCGGAGGTCGGACGGGAAGCCGCCGAGGAAGACCGGGCACGTCTGAAAGAGATGCTGCAGGGCGCGGATATGGTGTTTATCGCCGCCGGCCTCGGCGGAGGGACCGGGACCGGTGCGGCGCCGGTGATTGCCGAAGTCGCGAGGGAGATCGGTGCGCTGACCGTGGCGGTTGTCACCAAGCCGTTCTCTTTCGAGGGCAAGCAGCGCATGATCAAGGCTGATGAAGGTGTCGAGGAACTGAAGCAGGTTGTCGACTCCTTGATCCTGATCCCGAATGATCGCCTCAGCGGTCTCGCCGACAAGACAATGGGCATCCTCGATGCATTTAAGCCTGCCGACGACGTGCTGCGCCAGGCCGTGCAGGGGATCTCGGACCTGATCACGACCCATGGCATGATTAATGTCGACTTTGCCGACGTCAAGTCCGCGATGAGCGAGCGCGGCATGGCGATGATGGGCATCGGTCTGGCAGAAGGCGAAGGTCGTGCCGTCAGTGCTGCACAGCAGGCGATCTGCAGTCCGCTGCTGGAGGAGATCGACATTTCCGGTGCCAAGGGTGTGCTGGTCAACGTGACGGGATCTTCGAGTATGACCATGGATGACTATCAGGAAGTCGCCAATATCATCCATGAGAAAGTTCATGAAGACGCCAACATCTTCATTGGTCTGGTGATCAACGAGGAGATGGGCGAGAAGATCCAGGTCACCGCGATTGCAACGGGTTTCGGCTGCTCATTCGATACCGGCAAACGTGGTGCGAGCAAGGATCTTGGTTATCCGGCCCCGGCGTCGCCGAATAAAATCGATCGTGACATCCCGGCCTTTATTCGTAACCAGAACCAGGACAAACCACGTGCAAGTATGCGCATCGGCAACTTCAACGAGGATGAAGAGTACGACATCCCGACATTTCTGCGTAAGCGCGTCGATTAAGCAAGACGATTTTCCGCAGGGACGATTTAAGGTCCCGGCGGCCAATTGCTAATTTATAATTCTGTGGCTCGTCAAGGAGTGAACAGCCATGCCGGTTCTCCGCCCGGCACGACACGGTTTGTTCGATACTCTCTGCTGGCCTGTAATGGGACTCCCTCAACAACATTGGGCCGCTTCGTGCGGCCCCATTTTTTTCCTGTACAACTGCTGCAGCCTTTAAAACACGCCATCTCGGACCCTGCTCGTTGCGTGCGTTTCGACCGAGCGTTGCTATGCCTGCAAGGCTTGTCGCTGCGCTTGGCCTGATCTGGCGCGCTCTTGCCTGTCACGCGACAAAAGGCCATGTATAATCCGGGCTAGTGCAGGGCCGCCTCGCTGATCCCGGCCAGGGCTTCGCCGAGCTTCCCGGCGACCGCGCAACCTGCTGCATCATGTCGTCCGGCAAGGTATGTCGGGTCGTTGTAGCCGAGCCAGACCTGGGAGGACGCGTCCTGCCAGACGAGGGCTTTCAACGGCAGGTCGATGCCGACCGTCTGCGCACACTCCATAAAAGGTGTCCCGCCTTGCGGGTTGCCGAAAACCAGCACTTCAGTCGGACGCAGCGATTTGCCGATCTTCGCCGCACCGGCGGCATGGTCGATCCGTGCGAATACGTTCAGGCCACGCTCTTTGACCACGGCTTCAAAGCGGTCCATCGTCTCTTTGGCACCGTAAGGGCTCTTGACGGCGATCAGACCATCGACGGCTCCGGCTGTCGAGACCATCAGCGCGAGGCTGATGACCATAAATAGTTGCAGGGCTTTCATAAGCACTCCTTGGTAACGGGTTTCATGGGGGGCTTGGATAAGATTGTCTTTACGGCAATTATAGCTCCTCCCCGGAAAATTTTTTGCCAGCCTCATGCGCCGTGTATTTTTCTCGAATCCTGCGGAGCCTGCACCCTGGCTGACATCGAATAATCGCGGGTTATACTGCCAACGCGAATGCGGTAATCCTTGAACAAGCTGCCGCGCCCCTTTGCCTGAGCCATGCGGTGCTCATCCAGATTGCGCCATTGGCTAACCGAGGCCTCGTCTTCCCAGAAAGAAAGTGACAGAACTTTTTCCGGGTCGGTCAGACTTTGGAAGCGCTCGATCGAAATAAATCCCGGCACATCGGCCAGATGTTCTCGTAGCTTCGCAGCGATAGCCAGGTATTCGGCTCTCCCGGCTTCTTTCGGGATGACCTCAAAAATGACAGTGACCATGGGGATCTCCAACGGTTTGGATAGAGTGAATTGGCTGCGAATCAGCTATTGATCGTCCTGCTGCTCCACTATTGACTCGACGACTTTGCCCGTATGCGTATCGAGAATATGGTATCCTGACCAGCCACGCACATCACTGGTCCCGGATGCGGCTGAAAATACCGCTATCTGGTACCGGCCGGAGGTGGTCACAACGGTTGCCGCACCCGTCAGCAGGAGGATTCCTGCGCAGGCCAGAAAAACCAGGATGAACATCTTCAATTGGCTCTGTTCTTTCATATGGCACCTCCGGGATTTTGTTGCAGGTTAGTTGACGAGGCGCGCACATCAAGCCCGCCATTAACCGTTTGTCAAAGGTTTACTTGCCGGCCCGTAAATCTTTTGCTGGACCGGCCCCTGGTCGGGACGCAACCCGCCGCTTTTGATTTTAAGACGTTTTAAAGAATAATGATAACAGATTAACCCTTTGTTTCTCTTTCTACCGAAACCTGCCTTTCTTTGTTTGACATGCAAAGGTGGCTGTTGTAGAAATTCCGGACACAGCCAATCAATGAACCTGGAGTATCGCGATGCCCCTGTCCAAAGACCTGCTCGAAATCCTCGCCTGCCCGCAGTGCAAGGGCGAGATCGTGCCGGACGAAAAACATGAAAATCTTGTCTGCGCCGCCTGCAAGCTGGCCTACCCGGTGCGTGACGACATCCCGGTGATGCTGATCGACGAAGCACAACCGCTGGAATAGCGCTCGCACAGTGAGTCGAAGACTGATTTGTCATCCGCCCTTTGCTCGTCCTAAAATGTGACCGATGTCACGCCACCTGATCGAAAAATACCGCCGGAGAGCGGCCCAGGAGACCGGCGCGTGTGCCAGACCCCGCGGCGGCCGGCTGGCGGTGGCCCTGGTTTACCCGAACAGCTACTACCAGGGGATGAGCAACCTCGGCCTGCAGACCGTCTACCGGATGCTCAATGGCCGCGACGACACCCTCTGCGAACGGTTTTTCCTGCCCGACCCCGAAGACCTCGACGAACACCGCCGTACCGGCTTCCCGCTGGTGTCGGTCGAAACCCAAAGTCCTCTCGACCAGTTCGACCTGGTGGCTTTCTCCATTTCTTTTGAAAACGACTACCTGAACCTGCCAGCCATTTTTGAGCTTGGTCACCTGCAGCTTTGGCGTGAAGAGCGCAATGATCGGCACCCGCTGATCCTGTGCGGTGGTGTCTGCGCCTTCATGAACCCTGAACCGCTGGCCGAAATCATGGACCTGTTCGCCGTCGGTGAGGCGGAGGTGATCCTGCCCGGCCTGCTTGCCGCCGTGCTCGATGAAGACAATCATCGTCGTGATCAGCTGCTGGCCCGGATGACTCAACTGCCTGGAGTTTACCGGCCTTCCGGATACGACGTCAGCTATACGGAGGATGGTCGGCTGCAGGCGATGACTCCGAAAGGCGACTGCCCGGACCAGGTACAGCGGCAATGGCAGGCGCAACTCGACGACGGTCAGGGAAGCACCTGCGTCGCCACGCCGGATACGGAGTTCGGCAGCATGCGCATGGTCGAAGTTGCGCGCGGCTGCCCGCGGGCCTGCCGGTTCTGTGCGGCCGGTTTCATCTACCGGCCGTTCCGGGAACATTCCGTCACTTACCTGCGGCAAGAATTGCTTGGGCAAGACCAGAATCCGGGTCGCGTCGGGCTGGTCGCCGCGGCGGTCTCCGATTACGGCGCGCTGGCCGAGATCGGCCAGGCCGTGCTCGACAAGGGCGGCGAGGTGTCGGTCTCCAGCGTCCGCATCGATGCGATCACCCCGGAGCAGGTACAGGTGCTCGCCGCTTCGGGGCACAAAACCCTGGCGTTGGCGCCGGAGGCCGGCAGTCAGCGCATGCGCGATGTGATCAACAAGGGGATCGACGAGGCACAGATCCTTGCTGCGGTGAAGATGCTGGCGGCAGGTGGCATCTTAAACCTCAAACTTTATTTCATGATCGGCCTGCCGACCGAAACCATGGATGACGTGCAGGCGATTATTGACCTGACCGTGAAAATCCGCCAGGGATGGGAAACCGTCGGCAAAAGCCGGGGCCGGCTCGGTCGATTGCAGCTCTCGGTCAACCCGTTCGTACCGAAGCCGTGGACGCCGCTGCAGTGGGCGGCCATGGAGCGTCGCAGCTCCCTGGAAAAGAAATACCGCCTGCTGCAGAAACAGCTGCGTCCCGTGCCGAACGTCGACCTGAACCTCGAATCGCTGCGCCACGCCGAACTCCAGGGATTGCTGGCCCGGGGTGACCGCCGGGTCGCCAAAATCTTACCGCTGCTTGCCGAAGGCAAAAGCCT